>CBHRAM010000004.1:0-34044 GCA_966076165.1 uncultured Chitinophagaceae bacterium | reverse complement strand
GTCAGCCAAAAGCAGAAACCCTACACGATATTGAATTAGGCGTTGAGAAAAAGAACGGCAATGCCCATTTTGGCGCCAACCTGTATTATATGTACTACTATAATCAATTGGTATTGACCGGCCAGATCAATGATGTTGGTGCTTATACAAGGGCCAATGTACCACGCAGCTACCGTTTAGGTATTGAATTACAGGGTGGTGCCCTACTGAATAAATGGTTGAATATTGCGGGTAATTTTTCTGTGAGCAGGAACAAGGTGAGCTCCTATATTGAATACATTGATAATTATGATAATGGCGGACAAAACGCCGTTGCCCATAAGAATACTGATATCTCCTTCTCTCCTGCTGTTGTGGCGGGTGCCACTATTAATCTGCTGCCCGTGCAGAACCTTGAATTCAGTTTACTGAGTAAATATGTAGGTAAGCAATACATGGATAATAGCCAGAATGAGAGCAGAAAATTAAATGCTTTTTTTACGGAAGATCTTCGTGCAAGCCTTACGCTGAAGAAAGTATTGTTCTCTGAGATCCATATCATTGGCCAGGTGAATAATCTCTTTAATAAAAAGTATGAACCAAATGGATATACCTATAGTTATATTTCTGGAAATGCTTTAGCCACTGAGAATGGCTATTACCCGATGGCTGGAACCAACTATATGCTGGGGGTGAATTTCAGATTATAAATGATTGTAAAAGCATAAGCCGCAGATTCGCGATTGTTTTCTAATCAGCGAATTTGCGGCTTTTATTTTTTGATACGTAAAACAAAAGATCTCACGCAAAGGCGCGAAGGCGCAATTTTTTTCTCATACTGTTTCAGGAATAAATCAATAGTGAATACTTCTATATTCAATATTCTCTACTTTCCGATTCTTTCCTGCCAGGCCAGCATTCCGCCGGTTACATTGATCACGTTTTTATAGCCCATGGTTTCTAAGATCAGGCAGGCTTGTCCGCTGCGGTTGCCGCTGCGGCAGTATACATAAACGGTATCGTCTTTCAGATCGTCTATTTCGTCGGTCTGCATGGTTTGCACTTTACCTAAGGGCAGTAATAAACCACCGATATTGAATTCGGCGTTCTCATGGGGTTCGCGTACATCTACGAGGTTGAGTTTTTCTCCAGCGTCGATCTTTGCTTTCAGTTCTTCTACGGTAATGGTTTGCATAAAAATATGGATAAGGGTTCTGAATTAGTTTTTAATGGCATTGGTTGAATCTGTTACAACCGGTGGCGTGCTGCTGATATAAATATCTACTACCTGTCCCTGCCTGATCTTATTGGGAACCCTTAAGCCGGAAACACCAATAGAATCTGTAAGCCTTTCGGGACTTTGTCTTACCACAAAAGAACTGGCCGAATCCTTGATCGGCCCGATAGCCATCACGGAACCAATACTGACACTGATGGTGGAAAGATAATTGCGGGCCTCGTCCAATGTCATACCAACGAGATTCGGCATATCCATATCTCCCCCGCCTTCACCGCTGCCCAGTACAAAACTGATCACGGTACCGATAGGTATCTTGGTACCGGGGGCAATGGGTTGTCCGTTGAATAATTGTTCCAGCACTGAGTTACGGGCGATATCGGGTTTATAGGAGATCTCTCCCATTTTCAATCCCAGGCTTACCAGGTACATTTCGGCACTTTTTACCGAGAAACCTGATAGGTTCGGCATTTCTACCTGTGGCGGTATGGTGCGGTTGATGGTAAGATAAATGGTACGACCATGTTTCACAACAGCATCGGCTTCCGGTGTTTGCCTGATCACCGCCTGTTTCGCAATACTGTCTATATAAATGGAATCCTGGATCATTACATCAAAGCCTTTATCCTCCAGTAATTTTTTAGCGGCCAGGTAATTTTGCCCGGCAACGGATGGCACTTTCTCTGTTTTCCCAAAACCTGTGATCCAAGAGAGAGAGGCAAAGAACAGCAGGAGTAACACCAGCACAAGGCCTAATGCGGCAAGTATGTTTACCCAGAGAGGTTTAGATGTTATGTATTTGATTAGAGAGGCCAATTTTGGAATTTTGAGATTTTGAAATTTTGGAATTGACAGTTTTGTTTGGTGTAAATTTTATGGAAGATAGGTCAATTCCAAAATTCCTCAATTCCAAAATTCCAAAATTAACTAAATGCCTGTTCTATTACGGATGAGTAAAAGTCTTTCAGGCTCATGCCCATGGCGCGAACCTGTTGGGGTATTACGCTGGCTTCACTTTGTCCGGGTACGGTATTTACCTCAAGCATATAAGGCTGGCCCTTTTCAATATTGTAAATAAAGTCGATGCGTACCACGCCACGGCAGTTCAATACTTCATAGGCTCGTTGGGCAGCCGCTTCCAGCTGGGTCTTCATTTTGTCATCAATTTCTGCCGGTGTGATCTCCTTGCTCTTGCCCTGGTATTTGGCTTCAAAGTCGAAGAACTCGTTACCGGTGATGATCTCTGTGATCGGTAACACTTTGATCCCTTCTTTGCTCTTAAATACACCGATCGTGAATTCTCTGCCACTGATGAATTCTTCTACCAGTACCTGGTCGTCTTCCTGAAAAGCTTTTACCAAAGCGGGTGACAGTTCTTCGGGTTTGTTAACCTTGCTCATACCAATACTGCTTCCGCCGTTATTGGGTTTTACAAATACGGGTAAGCTCAGTTGTTTCAGAATATCTTCGGCGCTAACCGGTGTATGTTTAAAAAGGTGCAATGATTTTGCCACATGGATCCCGCCGAATGCTGCCACTGCCACCGTATACCGTTTGTTGAAAGTGAGTGCCGAAGTGGCCGCATCACAACTGGTGTATGGAAGTTTCAGCATATCAAAATAGCCCTGCAGTTTTCCATCTTCGCCCGGCGTGCCATGGATGCAAAGTAGTATGGCATCAAAATTTATTTTGTTCCCGTTATCATTCACAGAAAAATCATCTCTGTTCACTTTTGACTTCTCACCATTTACCGGCTCATACCACCAGCCTTCTGCGTTGATATCGATGCGGTATACATCGTATTTATCCCTGTCTACATTATTCCCTACCGTGATGGCGCTTTTATAGCTGATCTGGGCTTCATTGCTGAGTCCGCCGGTTACCAATGCGATTCTTTTTTTCATGCGGTTGTTTTCTTTCGCAAATATAATGAGTGAATAAGAGAATGAGTGGATGAGGGAATGGAATAAGTGAGAAGTTTTACATAGCAGGTGTTCTTCGGTGATTGTGAGACACAATCACTGCGGGTGGATGAGGGAATGTTTTCGTGAGTCGTCAGTCGTGAGTATTCATGAAGAATCCGTCAAAACATCAATCAGACTCACGGGCAACCCTGCTCATTTCCGAGCAAACAAAAAGGTGAAGAAACTACCTCGTCTCTTCACCTCACGTTGACGGGAAATATCACCCGCCGTTACTGGTTGTTACCATTTGCGGTAACAATTATTAATACTACGATTAACAACTCTAAGATACACCAGCTCTATGCGAATTGCAAATTTTTGGTGTTAAAGTTTAGCACATAGTATTGTGCATTAGATGTGCATTTTCGCCTTCTTGGCAAGCAGTACATCTACGGTCTCCTGGTACATCTCATCGGGTACACAGCAGTCAACCGGACAAACAGCCGCGCACTGGGGTTCTTCGTGGAAGCCCTGGCACTCGGTGCATTTGTTGGGGGTAATGTAATAGGTGTCGGTACTGATGGGCGCAAAACGCGCGTCAGTACTTACTACTGTACCATCTAACAAGGTGAAATCGCCTTTTACGGTAGTTCCATCTGAAATAGACCATTCAACGCCACCCTCATAAATAGCGTTATTAGGACATTCGGGCTCGCATGCGCCGCAGTTGATACACTCTTCTGTAATTTTGATAGCCATACAAAATGGGTTTGTTGAGTTAGTGATTCTACATTTGCACATCAAAAATACGACGGCGAAATGATTTTACAAGAACGAATTATGCTGATGGCCCGGCTTGGCCAATATATGTTGGGGAATGAGGAGGAATGGGAAGCCATTAAAGAAAGGGCCTACCGGGAAAACCAATGGTTTATTCCGGAGTTTATTGAGCATGCCGTACAAAGTATCGCCCTGAACTTTTTGAACCCGACATTTTTGCAGGATTGGGCGGCCGGATATGAAATCCCGACAGAGCAATCGTCACCCAAAACAGTGGGCCTGGTAATGGCCGGAAACATACCACTGGTGGGCTTTCACGATTTTCTGTGTGTATTTATCAGCGGCCATAGATCGGCCATTAAGACCTCTTCTAAGGACGAGATCCTGATCAAATATCTTGTGAATAAACTGATCGAATGGGATCCGAAAGTGCAGGAATCGGTTTCTTTTGCCGATAGGCTGAATGGCTGTGATGCCTATATCGCCACGGGCAGCAATAACTCGAGCCGGTATTTTGACTATTATTTTGGCAAATACCCTCATATCATCCGCAGAAACCGGACCTCAGTGGCTGTGCTGGATAATACCGAGACAACGGAGGAACTGGAAGCACTGGCAAAGGATATCCAGCTATATTTTGGGCTGGGATGCCGGAATATCACTAAGCTGTATGTGCCTGTCGATTATGATTTCATCCCTTTACTGGCCGTTCTCAAGAAATACGAGTACTTTATCGATTTCCATAAGTACAAACACAATTTCGACTATCATCTGGCGCTGCTGATCATGGGCAATAAATACTATATGACCAATGATGCGGTGATCCTGACCGAGAACCTCTCACCCTTCTCCCCGGTAAGCCAGGTGCATTATGAATTCTATTCGGATAAGCAGGCTGTAACCGAAGCCCTGAGCCGGAATGAGGAGATCCAATGCGTAGTGGGACATGGCTTTGTTCCCTTTGGCAAAGCGCAAAACCCTTCCTTAACGGATTATGCGGATGGGGTGGATACGATGGCTTTTCTGGCGGGGCTGTGATCGTAAGTGGTGAGTCGTCAGTAAGGGTGTTAAACGCTCCATATTTCGAAGCAACTCACGATTCACGTCTCACGCCTCACGAAAGAAATATTCCCTTAACTTGTACCCTCATGTACGAGGATTGCCGTAAAACATTTGTTAAATGGTGGAGAAGGTGAACTGTCAATTAAACAGCTTCGTTTATTTGCTATCAGAAAGGCATACTATTTGAAAGATCACATTTTATAAAAAACGAAACATGAATATGAAACTCAACAACTTTTTAGCCGTTGTGGCCATCAGCGCTACCACCGCCGTTTTGAGTGTGTGGGGCTATGGCAAATTTCTGGAGCACCAGTCTGCCGGCATCCAGGAGCAGGGAAAAGTTCCCGCCAATTATGCAGGTTTCTTTGGCAATGCACCGGCAGGTGGTGCGGTTGATTTTACCCCTGCTGCCACTACAGCCACGCCTGCGGTAGTTCATATTAAAACGAAAACAAAAGCCAGGCAGGTAAGTAATAACAGCAACTCCCGCCAGCGTAACCCATTCTCTGATTTCTTCGGAGATGATTTTGGCGATTTCTTTGGCGGCCCAAGGGTAATACCTGAGCAGCGTGCCAGCGGTAGTGGTGTGGTGATCACGGATGACGGATACATCATTACCAATAACCACGTTGTGGAAGGTGCTGATGAGATCAATGTAACCCTTGCCAATAAAAAATCATATAAAGCCACAGTTATCGGTACCGATGCCAGCAGTGACCTGGCTGTTATTAAAATTGATGGAAAAGGCCTGCCTTACCTGGTATATGGTAACAGCGATGAAACCAAACTCGGACAATGGGTATTGGCTATCGGTTATCCATTGAACCTGGATGTAACGGTTACTGCAGGTATTGTGAGTGCCAAATCACGGTCTATCGGTATCAACGACAGACAGAGCAATGCAGCGATTGAATCCTTTATACAAACCGATGCAGCGGTTAACCCCGGTAACAGTGGCGGAGCGCTGATCAACACCAATGGTGAACTGATCGGTATTAACTCTGCGATCGCTTCTCCCACCGGTTCTTATGCAGGTTATTCTTATGCGATCCCTGTAAATATTGTTAAGAAAGTAGTTACGGATATTGTGAAGTTTGGTACCGTGCAAAGAGCTTATATCGGGATCCAATATCCAAGAGAAAATATTACGGATGAACAAAGAAAAGAACTGGGCACCGGTTATAAAGAAGGAGAAGGTGTATATGTGATTGATGTACCTACCGACGGCGCTGCTGCAGCTGCGGGTGTTAAGAAAGGAGATATTGTAACCAAGATCAATGGTGTTGCCGTAACCTCCGGCCCCGAATTACAGGAGCAGGTTACACGCTTTAAACCAGGTGATAAAATTTCTCTTACCTATGTAAGAAACGGTAAAGAGAGCACTGTGCCTTTGACCTTAAAAAACAAAGCAGGTAATACCGATATCGTGAAAACAACCGGTATCATTGAAAAATTAGGTGCGGAACTGGCTGCGGTTGATGCCAAGACAGCTTCTGCCAACCAGATCAATGGTGGTGTGGTGGTTAAGAAGATCACGGATGGCCTGTTCAAGAAAACAAGGATGCAGGAGGGCTTTATTATTACCAGCGTGAATGACCAGGAGATCAAAAGCATTGCAGATCTTGATAAGATCCTTTCATTAAACAAAGGAAGAAAAGTAAAGATCGAAGGTGTGTATCCGGGATTTGAAGGTACTTATCCGTATCCTTTGGATCTGAGTGATGTGGAGTAAGGCAATGAGTGGATGAGTGAATGAAATATTTTTTGGAGCGGTTGTTCAGATTGAACAGCCGCTTCTTTTTTTCGTCATTGCGAGGAACGAGGCAATCTGAGCTTCGAATAGCATAGTGACTGAAATTTGTAGTTCAGATTGCCTCGTTCCCCGCAATGACGTTATTGTATCTTTTCGTAAACAACATACTCCCCTGCCTGTAATTCAAATGTTTCAGGGCCATTGAATGTAAATACGAGTCCGGAAAAAACATTCCGGAACCGGCCGGTGAACCAGGGGTTGTCCACGGTAATTTTTATGCGGTCCTCGTTAGAAAGATTCAACAGTACAAGTACAACATCGTTTTCTTTCCTTCGCAGATAGGTCATTAATTGATCGCCGTTCTGGCTCGGGAGGATAAAGGTTTCTCCTTCGCTGATGGCCTTATTATCCTTTCTAAGTTGTAAAAGCGTTTGATAAAAATCATGCAGTATGGGGCGATCGGCCCATTCGATATTGTCTTTATGAAAGAACTGTAAACGTTTTCTATTCGACATTTCCTGTCCGCTGTACACCAATGGCATCCCCTGCCAGGTAACAGAGAATACGGCCCATGCTTTGGCACGCTTACCGTACTTCTCATATTCTGTACCGTTCCAGCTGTTCTCATCGTGGTTGGTGGTGAAGAATAATTTGATGGCACCTGCTGGATATTGTGTGTAATGATGCAGCACATTTCTGACATCGTTAAGGGATGCTTCTCCTTTGGCATGTTTCTCGGTTACATGCATCCAGTTCCATGCATAGCTGGCATCGAAGGCATTGTGATAAGCGGGTTCTTCACATTCGGCGAGCCAGAATAAGGGTTTGAGGGCATCACATTGCCGGCGGGCTTCTATCCAGAAATCCAGCGGCACGAGGTGGGCCATATCGCAACGAAAGCCGTCGATCTTACATTCGGTTACCCAGAGTTTCATCGCATCGATCATTGCATTCCGCATGGCTGCGCTATCGTAGTCAAGATCGATCACATCCTGCCAGCCATTTCTTTCGGTAAAATTTCCATCCAGATCTTTTACATACCAATCGGGATGCTCTGTTGTCCAGTGATGATCCCAACCCGTATGGTTGGCAACCCAATCGATAATGAGTTTAAAGCCCATCGCATGGGCCTGGTTCACCAGGTTCTTAAAATCTATGATGGTACCAAATTCAGGATTGATAGCCGTATAACTGCTGCAGGCGTAATAACTGCCAAGCGATCCGAGCCTTTCTTTTACACTGATAGGCGTAATGGGCATTAGCCACAAAATATCCACACCCATCTCTTTTAACCTCGGTAAATGCTTGCTGAATGCGGCGAATGTGCCTTCTGTAGTGTACTGCCTGATGTTTACTTCATAGATATTGGAAGCCCTGGCCCAGGCAACTGTCGAATATTTCTGACTCATAATGATTCTGTCTGCTTACAAATAAATAGTTTTAGGGTACAAGCACATGAGCGAGCAACCGAAACTGGAAAGAAAGATAAGCCTTTTACAAGCTACAGCCATCAATATGACCGACATGGTGGGCATTGGCCCCTTTGTGGTATTGAGTGTGGTAGCCGAAACCATGCGTGGGCCATGGTTCCTGTATGCATGGATAGCCGGTGCAGTACTTTCCGTGATCGATGCCATGATCTGGAGCCAGTTGGGTTCTACCTATCCCCTTGCCGGCGGCAGTTATAATTTTCTGAAAGAAGGCTATGGCCCCAAATGGGGAAAGCTGATGAGTTTTTTATTCGTTTGGCAAACCATGATACAGGCACCTTTGGTGATCGCATCTGCTGCCATTGGTTTTGCGCAATACTTTGGTTACATTGTTCACCTGAATGAATGGCAGAGCAAATGTATCAGTGGTACGGTTGTATTACTGATCGTTCTTTTGTTATACCGCAAAATCGAAGCGATCGGCAAGATCAGTGTGATGTTATGGGTGGGTGTATTGATCACGCTCTCCTGGATCATTGGCGGCGGTGTATTGCATGGACATTTTCTGGAGCCAATTAAAAATATCAATAACGGATTACAGGTTGATCATGCATTTGCAGCTGCCTTAGGTTTTGCGAGTGTAAAAAGTGTGTACAGTTATCTGGGGTATTATAATGTTTGTCATTTAGGCGGCGAGATCATCAACCCCAAAAAGAATATTCCTAAAAGTATGTTCATTTCCATTGCAGGTATTGCTGTTCTGTACCTGATGATGAATGTGAGTGTAGCTTCTGTACTGCCCTTAGAGCAGATCCAGAAAAGTAAATTTGTGGTGAGTGAGTTTGTACAGCATTTATCCGGATCCACTTCTGCAACTGTGGCTACCGTGCTGATCTTATGGGTGGCATTTGCTTCTGTATTCTCTGCTACATTGGGTTATAGCCGTGTGCCGTATGCTGCCGCGAGTGATGGTGCATTCTTTAAGATCTTTGCGAAACTCCACCCTACCAAGCATTTCCCGCATGTGTCGCTATTGTTTTTGGGAGGGATCGCTTTTGTATTCAGCTTACTGTTTAAGTTGCGGGATGTGATCGATGCGATATTGGCCATGCGGATTTTAATACAATTCATCGGACAGGGCATAGGCCTTTTATGGCTGGTAAAAAGAAAAGGCAAACAACATTTTGCGTGGCGAATGCCGTTATATCCACTGCCTGTAATTCTGGCAATTCTTATCTGGGGTTATATTTTCTTCTCTACGGGGGAGAAAATGATGATGGGGGGAGTGACGGTGATTTTGCTTGGAATTATTGCTTATTTAATTAAGGCGAAGCGGAATAAGGAATGGCCGTTTGAAAAACAATTAGAAATTAACAATTAGAAATTAATAATTTCTTTTCTCTGCGAAAACTCTCTGTTCTCAGCGACTCTGCGGTGAAAGGAGATTCCATTTCACCGCAGAGGCAGAGAGTAGCAGAGGTTTCGCAGAGATTTTATGTTGAAAGTTTATTAGTATCTCTTTTCAGGAATAACTGAAGGAGTAAACTAAGTAACACTACTGCAACCGCTCCCACTACATTCAACCATAAGAATCCGAGGCCGATGATCTCGTATTTGTCGAGGAGGAAGAAAGCGATCACGATCAACTCGCCAATGATGGCTGCGATGAAGACGGCGTTGCTGCCAACTTTTTTCAGGTAGAAGGCCACTAAGAAAATTCCAAGGATTACTCCGTAGAATAAAGAGCCCAATACATTCACCGCTTCAATTAAACTGCCCATACCGGTGGCGAATTCTGCGGTGATCACCGAGAAGATCCCCCAGGCCAATGTGTAATATTTTGAAGCCTTGTATTCTTCGGCACATTGTTCGATATTGGTATTATCGTATTTGTTGCCGCTGAAACGCAGATGAAAATCAACCATGGTGCAGGATGCCAGCGAATTCAATGCGGCAGCTATCGAGCCCCAGGCTGCGAGGAAGATGATGGCGATAAGAAGTCCCACAATTCCCTTCGGTAAAAAATCAACCACAAAGCGGAGAAAGATATAATTGGTATCGCTGGTGTCATCTGCCGGTAAGGCTTTTTTCAGCACCGTTTTATATTCTTTCTGGATCGCGCTCATTTTTACGGACCCATCCCGCAGGCTGTCTTTATAATTCTCTTTTTTCTGAAGGATATAATTCTTACTCAACTGCTGTTGTACGAGTTGCTGCTCATCAAACCTTTTCCCGATCTGCACCAGTGAATCTTTATACGGTGTTGCCATGGCTTTATCGGCAACGGCTTTATTAAAAAATACCGGTGCTGAATTGAATTGATAAAAAGTGAAGAGCATGGCACCCAACAATAATATCAAAAACTGCATAGGTACTTTTACGAGGCCGTTCATGAGCAAGCCAATGCGGCTTTCTGTATTGCCTTTGGCAGTAAGGTAACGGCCCACCTGCGACTGGTCGGTTCCGAAATAGGAAAGCGCGAGAAAGAACCCACCGATCACACCACTGATAATATTGTATTTATCTTTCCAGTCAAACCCTTTGGAAGAGATCCCGGTGGTGATCACATTCATTTTTCCGGATGCACCACTTACTTTCAGGGCATCCATAAACCCAACGCCTTCCGGCAAATAATGCACAATACAATATCCGGCAACAAACATACCTATGAAAATAATGAGTAACTGTAGCTGTTGTGTATAAGCAACGGCTTTGGCACCACCACTTACTGTATAGATGATCAGCAATCCGCCCATTACAATATTGGTCCAGAAAATATCCCATCCCAATAAAGAAGAAAGAATGATGGAAGGCGCATAAATACTGATACCGGTTGATAATCCTCTTGATAAGAGAAACAGAAAAGAAGTAAAGGTCCTTGTTTTCAGGTCAAACCTTTTTTCAAGAAACTCGTATGCCGTAAACACTTTTACTTTATGAAACAATGGGACAAAAGTGATACACAGGATCACCATGGCAATGGGTAATCCAAAATAGTATTGTACAAAACGCATTCCGTCTGTGAATGCCTGTCCGGGTGCAGATAAGAAAGTGATGGCACTGGCCTGTGTACCCATGATACTTAAAAGAACCAGGTACCAGGGCATACTTCTGTCGCTGAGAAAATAGCCTTCCATATTCTTGCTTGTACGGCTTTTATATAAGCCGTAGGCAATAATACCTGTCAGGGTCAGAATCAATACAATCCAATCCGCTTTACTCATGAGAAGTATTTAGTGAACCAGATAAAAAAAATGATCAGTACTATCAATACGCCAATCACAAAGCCGTACCAGCGGCGCCAGGTGGAGAAAAGGGGTATGTGTTCTTTGTTTGACATATTTTTATTTTGCACGCAGAGGCGCAAAGGCGCAGTTTTTATTTTCGTTTTCCACCGCTACTCATCATACCTCCTGCCAGCAATCCCAACATCAGCCCAATAATTAAGCCAATCTTTACATTTTTGATAAAAAAACCGATTCCAAGGCCGATCAGTAGTATGGTTACAATGCCGATTCTTTTTCTGGGCTGCATGTTTTATTTGTTTTTCGGCATCGCGATCAGGTTGGCCAATATGCGGTAAGCGCCGGGAACACCCGCAGGTAATTCACGGAATAATACCAGGCTTACATAGGCAAAATTGCCTTTACCATATTTTGCGATGGCCAGGCTTCCGTTACTTTCTTTCTCACCGGTATCATTCATGGCTAATGGCATTTCAAAATGGGTATCAGCCTGGTCTACCTGGTAGGTACTGCGTTCCTGGATCCATCCTTCAAAATCCCTTTCGGTGATCTTATTAGGATAGTTTAAAACTGTATGCTCCGGTAATAAGAACTTTACTTTCGCATCTTCTTCTGTTACCCTTGAACCGGCGCTGATAGAAAATGGATAAGGCCCGAGCTTTAAACGCTTCTGTCCTACTGTATTGCTTTTTATATATTGCGCAATCAGGTTTCCCCCATTCTCCACATATTTATTCAATACTTCATTCTTTGCAGTAAGGAATTCGAAAATATTACTGGCGCGGATACCGGTGATCACTGCGTCAAACTGTTTAAGATTCTCTTCCGTGAGATCTGCTTCATTCAGTATTTTCACTTCATACCCCAATTGTTCCAAAGCCTGCGGCACTTTATCTCCTGCACCAACAATATAACCAATCTTCTTGCCTTCTGTTTTAATATTCAGGTTCAGCAAATTGGCTTTTGCCTGTGTAAAATATGTGATGGTGGGTATATGATCGTAGGCGATCACTTTGGTTGTTCCAAGGTATACACCGGGGGTGCCGCTTGTTACATCAATTTCTGTTTTTGTATTGGCCTGTTTGTCTTTGGGTGTTACCATGTAAAAATTGCCACCCCTTGCACTCATCTGAGCCTTTTCATCTGAGGTCCACCCGGGTGCCATTGCAAACTTGCTTTCCAATGTTCCCTCAACAGAACCATTCTTTTTAAACTGGCCCTGCACTTTTACGGTTTGTCCATTCAGTGAAATAAAATTCTCTTTGGTGAAATTCAATTCCACCTTTGGTAATACCGCCAATGGCTGGTATAATTCACCTTTTGCGGGATCCACTACTTTATATTGCACCGGTCTTTTGATGGTGAAATCTTCTCCTTCAATAGCAACCGTATATACCGCTTCAAAAGATGGATCATTTTCTGCTTTACCAATCAGGAGCTGGTCTTTGATCACAAACTGTCCTTCTTCTTTGGGATATTCCAGCCAATAAGGTTGTGATATTTTTTTATCAGAAGCAACAGGATGTGTTCTGTTGAAAGTGAAATTATTGTTTACCCCTAATGTGGCATTTACCGTGGTATCAAAATTTTCGAGTTTAACACGTTTGACAACCACATTGGCTTCTTTACGCTTATTAAAGAAAAAACTCAGATTCAATACATCACCTTGCACTACATTTTCCTGAGAAGTTGTGGCTTCGCTGAATAAGGCTGCACAGGCTTCAATAATATCCTGGGTTTCCGCCAGTTTTTTATCGCGCCAGTTACCGGCAGGCAGGGTTTTGATAGACCGGTACAGATTCACCAGTGCCGGAACAGAGGCTTCCGGTTTTTCAAATTGATAGTTGCTGATAATAGCATTGATCTGAGATTGTATCTTTTCTCCACCGTCTATTCTTTTCCAATCGATCAGCACCCCGTCCATCAGATCATTCTTAGGCGCATCTCCACCAAGGGTTGTGAAGTACTCATATACCTGTCCCCTTCTTCTCGGTCTGCCTTCTCCCTGGCTTTTATGCATGGTTCTGGCTTCGCCACCCAGCTCTCCGTAACTTTTTCCAATTAATGAATTATATCCACCCACTTCCACTTTTAACTGATCATTTGCCGTTGTATTGGTTCCGCCAAAATTGAAAGTGTTCCATAAAATTCTTTTGGCCAGCCAGGGTTGAACGCCATATTTAAATTGTTCGGGAAACCTCTTGGGATCTGCTGCCGCAGTATAAGCTTCCTGTGCCAATACAGAGGATGCCGCATGATGGCCATGCCCAGCCCTCGCATCACCGGGGAAACGGGTGATAATGATATCGGGTTGAAACTTGCGGATCATCCATACTACATCGCTTAATACTTTTTCCCTATCCCAGATCCTCAAGGCTTCCTGCCAGCTTTTACTAAACCCAAATTCATACGCCCTGCTGAAATATTGTTCTGCGCCATCCACCCTTCGTGCTGCTAATAATTCCTGTGTACGGATCAATCCCAACTCAATGCCTTGTTCACTCCCGATCAGATTTTGTCCGCCATCGCCTCTTGTCAGGCTTAAATAACCGGTACGGTATAGTTTTTCTTTAGCGAGATATGGAAGAAACCCATTATTCTCATCATCCGGATGTGCTGCCACATATAATACACTACCCAATACATTCAGTTTTTTTAACTGCATATAGATATCGGTACTGCTGTTGGTTACGGGCGCCTGGGCTTTTGATGCGGAAAGCATAACGCTGAACGCTAAAAGGAGGAAGACGCGAAACGCAGAAAGCTGAATGCTGAATGCTTTTGGAGATGTATTCATATGACTCACTCATTTATACAATTACCGAAGATAATGTTCCTTACCTGATAGATTCAACCGCTCAACAAAAAATCTCTGTGAAACTCCGTTCCTCTGTGGGCTCTATGTTGAAAAACCTCTCTAAAGCTTAGTTCCTATGGCATCTGGTTCGCTTTTTAACACAGAGGCACGGAGTACGCGGAGTTGCACAGAGGTATGAAACGACAAAGGTCAGGTAACGGTTACCTGACCTTTGCTGGGTTAATCATTTTTTAATGGCCCACCAGGAACACAGCGTTGCAGAACAGCATCTTACCGTTCTCCCAGAAACTCCTGAACAGTGGGTTTTCTGTAAAATATACCACGCTGCCGGCCCCCATGTCCTGCACACCCAGCATCACTCCGTCTTTGATCTTTCCTTTGATCTTTACACCGGTGAAGCCTGTTACATAGGCGTCTTTTTTCATCACCCCTACATTCCAGCCCTCTTTTAAGAATTCAAATACGCTGCCATCCTGTTTGAGTGTGAAATAATAATCGGGATAACCAAAAGCCAGGGGATGGGTATTATCCAGTTCCATTTTATAGATAGCGCCGGGGATGGAATTACTTAAGGATTGTCCTTCCCTGTCGGCGTATTTTTTTATGCTGGCATATTCGCCTTTGTCTTCTGTTTTATCATCACGGAGTTTGATACCCCAGTCGGCCCCGGCCATAATGGCTACGGCATTATCAATGGCGATGAGCTTACCGCCGGTTCTTACAAAATCTTTCAGTTTATCCGTTGTTGATTTATCGCCGAGGTTTCTGTAATTACCATCCGGGACAATAAGCACGTTATAATTTTTCAGGTTCACCCTGGCCAGATCAGCCGCATTGATCAGTGTTACCGGATAATCCAGCTGTTGTTCAAAGAAATGCCAGATCTCACCCGAACCCAGTGAAGAGCTTTGTTCGCCGCTGATCAAAGCCACTTTCAATCCTGCATTGATCGTTTTTACATCCGGTGAGCCAAAATCGGTTCCCTTATCCATAAAACCTGTTTCTACGGCTATCGGTTGAATATTGTATTTCTTACATGCATCATTGGCCAATTGGTTCCAATTGGCAGGGTTGCCGGTTCTGATGATGATCAGGGTTCCTCTTTCGTAAGTTTTACCATTATAGGTAAAAGGCTTTTCAGAGAAGCGGACCTTCACGCCATTCTTTAATAAATAACCTACCAGCTTGGATGCATTCAATGATTGATAAGGAATCAGCACACCATACGCAGAATTGGCTGCCGTAATATTTGATTCAATTTTTAAAGCACCTGCTATTTCCAGCTTTTCTTTTACTGCATAGGCTTTTACCCCATAAGCATAAGGTACGGACCATGCGGTAATATCATAGGTATTGGAATCGGTAACCACTGTTTTAGGTTCCAGTAAAACCTTGGCCATTACCGATCGTGGCTGGTAAGCACTTACGGCCAGATGAAACCCTTCATCTGTAAATGCATCATCCTTGCCGGTGTTATAATTATAGCCCCTGAAATTTTTATTCGACAAGGTTCCGTAACTAATACCATTCTGATCAAGCAAAGCCATAACAGATTTTATCTTATTCTCATCTTTGGTTGTGAGCACATAGGTTTTGTATTCACCTATCTTACCATTGCGGCTGTCATCAAAATATTTTTTGAACTCATCGATCAGCTTTTGTTTATTGCGTGATGCAGTTTCAACCGTTGAAAGCCCAGTGGTAAAATGGTGCGTGGCGCGATCTACCAGGGTCAGCGTATCTTCATCAGCCTTAATGATACCCAGTCCTGCCCTTCCGCCACCGGCCTGTTCGTATGTCATACCAATAGCTCCGTTATAAATAGGATAAGTATCCCCATAAGAAGGATACAAGAGATCATATCTTTCTTTGGTATAGAACAGCCAGCCTTTCTTATCAAAATAAGCGGCATTGTTCTTTCCGATCATCAGCTGAAAATCTTTCTGCCACTGGGTGATCACTTCATGATAGGGATCGGCGGCCGGTGCAAAATAATAAGGGCCATTAATCCCCTGTTCATGAAAATCTACATGCACCTGTGGCATCCATTGATTGTACTTTTTGATCCGCTGCTGGGATTCTACCTGTGTTTGCCAGGCCCAGTCGCGGTTCAGGTCAAAATTGTAATGGTTGCTTCTGCCACCAGGCCAGGGTTCTGCATGTTCTCTTGCAGCCGGATCGGCATTATAATTTTTTCCTACCATACTATTATACCAGTTCACATAACGGTCGCGGCCATCGGGGTTAATGCAGGGATCCATCACCACCACCGTATTCTTTAACCACTCTTTGGTTTGTGTGTTCTCCGGATCCACCAATGCATATAAAGTAAGCAGGGCCGCTTCAGAAGACGATGTTTCATTACCATGCACGTTATAACTCAGCCAGACAATGGCGGGAGCGGTTTCGGCAGATGCTGCCATTTTATCTTTGGCCAACCCTGTCAAGCGAAGATTATTCAACCGGATCGCTTCCAGGTTCTTTATGTTTTCGGGTGTACCGATAAAGGCGAGGATCAGTTCACGCCCCTCATTGGTCTCACCATATTTTTCGATCTTAACCATTTCCGGTCTTGCCTGTGCCACTGCCCTGAAGTATTCCACCAGTTTATGATGGCGGGTATACCGGGTACCGATCTTATAGCCCATGTATTGTTCCGGGCTCTGTAAATTCTGTGCAAAAGAGGCAGCTGCCAGCAGTAGTAGCAGGGAGCCGAGTAATAGTTTTCTCATATTGTAATAAAATGAATGGTGAATGTAGGGAAGAAACAAAGCAAGCGGGCAGATTGGGGTGTTTTTTTTGTGAATGGGGGGCTGTAAATGGTGAATGGGCAATGGTGAATTAGGGGTAATGGTCCTTTGATCACGGGCAGTCTTCAAATATTCACAATTCACCATTGCCCATTCACAAATCTTCCGCCGTTCCATCAAAAGCCGTAATTTTCCTGCATGAGAAAAACGACCATCTTCCTGTTGGCCTTTTGCGGCCCTTTTCTTATTTCGGCACAATCCGTAAAGTCGATCGTGGGACCCGGAAAAGAGATCAATCCATATAAATATACCATCGTAAAAAAAGGTGATTTCAGCAAAGCTTCCGTGAGCAGTGCACACCCGCTGGCGAGTATGGTGGGAGCAGCGATGATGAAGAGTGGCGGTAATGCTTTTGATGCAGCCATTGCCACACAACTCGTACTTGCCGTAGTATACCCTAACGCAGGAAATATTGGCGGTGGAGGATTTTTATTGGCCCGGCAGAAATCAGGTGAACTCATCGGTATCGATTACCGCGAAGCCGCACCTGCAAAAGCTACCCGTGATATGTACCTGGATAAGAACGGTAATGCACAGGCCAATCTATCTCAGGCAGGCCACCTCGCATCGGGTGTTCCCGGAACGGTAGCCGGTTTATTTGCCAGTTTACCTTATGCACATTTTAGTTTTAATAAACTGATACAACCCGCCATTGATATTGCAGAATTCGGATTTGTATTAACTGAGCGCCAGGCCGCAAGCCTGAATGGCGTTAGGGAAGCAATTCTGAAACAAAGCACCCGCCCTACCGCATTTACCAAAGAAGCCAAATGGAAAGCAGGTGATACACTGGTACAAAAGGAACTGGCTGCTACCCTGAAAAGGATCCAGAAAGATGGCGCCAAAGGTTTTTACGAAGGAGAAACCGCCCGTTTGCTGGAAGAAGAAATGCAGCGGGGCAATGGGATCATTACGCGTGATGATATGAAGAATTATACCGCCAAATTCAGAACCCCTCTCGAATTTGATTACCGCTCACATCATATCATCAGTTTCTCCCCACCCAGCAGTGGCGGAATATTGATCGCACAGATGCTGAAGATGATCGAGAAATACCCGGTGGATTCTTTTGGTTTTCAAACAGCCAAAAGTGTACAGCTGATGATCGAAGCAGAGCGCCGTGCTTATGCCGACCGCGCCGAACACCTGGGCGACCCTGATTTCTGGAAAGTTCCCATCAAAACATTAACCAGTGATGCCTACCTCGCACAAAGGATGAGTGATTATACACCGGATAAAGCCGGTTCAAGCAAAGTTACCAAAGCGGGTGTGATCAAAGAAAGTATGGAGACAACTCATATCAGTATCATGGACCCGGAAGGGAATATGGTATCTATCACCACTACACTTAATGGCGGATATGGCAGTAAGACCGTAGTTGGAGGAGCCGGTTTTTTACTCAATAATGAAATGGACGATTTTAGTGCCAAACCCGGTTCACCCAATATGTTTGGTGCCATTGGGGGTGAGGCTAATGCCATAGAACCCGGTAAGAGAATGTTAAGTTCTATGACACCCACACTGGTATTAAAAAACAACAAACCCTATTTAGTGATCGGTACACCGGGAGGCACAACCATCCCAACATCTGTATATCAGGGAATCGTGAATGTGATCGATTTTCGTATGAATGCATCTGATGCGATCAACAAACCCAAGTTCCACCACCAGTGGTTGCCGGATGATGTGATGATAGAAAAAGATTTCAACCCCGAAACGAGGAAACAACTGGAAGCCATGGGTTATAAACTGCGTGAAAGCGGCGCCTGGAGCGCAACCGAAGCCATACGCATCATCAATGGAAAAAAAGAAACCGCTGCAGATATCAGAGGGAATGATTCGGTGGCGGGGTTCTAAGAATATTGAACAGAAGAACAAGGAACAGAGGAACAGAAGAAGTAGTACCTATCACTCCGATCCTTGTTCTTCTGTTCCTTGCTCATCTGTTCATCTGTTCTTCTCTTCAAAATAAGTTACCATGTCTTTCAAACAAGGTTTTCTAAACGATTCCATCAAGCGCTTCAAATATTACAAAGAGCTGGGGGATAAAACTTTTGAACAGCTTTCGGAAGCGGATCTTTTTTACCAGCCTTCTTCTGAAAGCAATAGTATTGCGGTAACCGTACAACATATGTATGGTAATATGTTAAGCCGCTGGACCAATTTTTTAACCGAGGACGGTGAGAAAGAGTGGCGTAAGAGGGATGCGGAATTTGAAGTGATGAAATGCAGTAAAGCCGATATCCTCTCCTTCTGGAATGATGGCTGGAAATGTATGTTGGATACATTAGAAAGTTTACAACCTGAGGACCTTACTAAAACAGTAACGATCCGCACCGAGCCCCTCCTGGTGTACGATGCCATATTACGGCAATTGGCACATTACCCTTATCATGTTGGGCAAATTGTTTATCTCGGGAGGCTGGTGAGAAATGAAGAATGGAAGTCATTGAGTATCCCCAAAGGAAAAAGTGCAGATTATCTGGAGAGTGTGAAGAAGGAACAGCAGAAATGATGGCAGAGGACATTCGGTTCCCATTAACAAGAAAATACATCTGCATCCTCTCATGAGAAATTTAGCTTTTATTTTTTTGCTATTGGGAATTACCTGCAGGGCTGCCGGACAAACACATATCAATGTCTATGATTCACTTCTGTCGCAATTGCTGACCCGATATATTGAATACCCGGATTATGAACCGAATGGGAAAACGGGTATTAATCTATTACATGTCGCTCATAAAAATGGCACCATTTCTTTAGTATCAACGTATTGTTCTGACAAAAAATTCCGGATCAAACATATAGATTCCATTCAGGCAAAATTAAGAAACAGGCTCTCTGCTGTATCTCCGGAAAATTTCGATATTGTTTTCCAGATCGTGTTTTCGTTTGATAAACAGAAAGAGATTCCGGTTGATGAAAAATTCCGGATTATCAAAGAAATAGCCAGGCTGAAATCAAAAAAATATCATATTTCAAAATCACCCGTCTGGCTGGTTATTTATGCACCGTTACAATAGTTTTATTCAAAACATGGATACATGTCTTAAACTGTTGCACACCGGAATATAGAAAAAGCCAGACAATGAGATTGTCGCAAATGCCCCACTATAATGTCAGAAAAATAGCCCTTATAAGTAGTTTTCACATAGTACTTTTAGCCTAACCAAAACAATCAACCATGCCTGTATCTAAAACCACAAAGATCCTTTTTTGGGTACCCACCATCATCATATTCCTGTTTGAAGGAGTAATGCCAGCTTTTACTTCACAAACGGAAATGGCCAAAGAAGGTATCCGGCATCTGGGCTATCCGCTTTATTTTGGAACGGTACTGGTAGTGTTTAAAGTTTGCGGCACCCTTATTCTGATCATACCTAAATTCCCGGCCCGCATCAAGGAATGGGCTTATGCAGGATTTGGTTTCGATTTTATTTTTGCTTCAATCAGTTATATATGTGTTGACGGATTTGGCGCGTATGCGTTATCCCCTTTGGTAATTTTTGGATTACTGATATTATCGTACGTATCCTATCATAAGATGATTGCAGTGAAAAGCTGATCATCTGTTAATGCCTCCCGATAAGAGCCGCAGATTCGCAGATCAGTAAAAATCTGCGAATCTGCGGCTAACAACGCTTTGGTTCCCGTCTACTTAAAGAAATGCTAAAACCCATTCTTTCATAATTATCATAATGCAAATAGGATAATTTCAGGATAACTATCCTGCAATACCATTGGGTATTTTTAAAAGACATACCACCACATCCTTTTTTATCTGCCTCTATTTTTTATGGTGGATATCTGTTGCGGGGTATTGGTTCGTCGCTCCTGCTACAAAGGGCTCTGTGTGCGACTTCTCTCCTTTGCTCATCCTCCCCGCTTCAGCTCTGTTATTCTTTTCTTATGGTTTTGTACTTGTGATCAAATCATTCCAGGCAAAAGAGCCCCGGCAAACTGATTACACTATTTTCCTGGGGTTGATCTCAGTGCCTCCCATTATTTTTTTAGGATTTGTTATATAATACCGCCGGATACCTCTTAACGCAATAAACAACCGCTTATAAGGAACGCTATATTAGAAAATAAGATTCAGGTATCTTTATAAGACCATCCTTAAACCATGTTTATGCAAAACCGTTCAATGTATTTCTTCTGTTTATTCCTGATTCTTACCGGCAGTGTTTCGGGACTGAAAGCACAAAGCGCTTCAAAACCATCAGATACCTACCAATGCATCCCCTGTGGGCATGATTGTGATAAGGAAACCCTTGATCATCCGGGTACCTGTTCCTCCTGCAATATGCCCTTGGTGAAAGTTACTTCCATTACGTTTCACACGATACAGCCTTCAGCCATCTGTAACTATATCAAACAACATCCGGATGTAGTATTGCTTGATGTTCGCACCAAAGCAGAATTCGAAGGAAGTGCCAATCCCGATTTTGGCACACTAAAGAATGCGATCAATATTCCCATTCAGGAATTAGCCACAAGGCTTCCTGAGATCGCTAAATTGAAAAATAAGGACATCATTGTATTCTGTTCACATAGTCACCGTAGTCCGCAAGCCAGTTACCTGCTTACACAAAACGGTTTTTCCAAAGTAACCAACCTCGCGGGTGGTATGAGTGTGATGAAAGACAGGTCATGTATGAAATAGCTCTTCAAAAAAATCCTATCGTTATGAGAACCATTCATAAACCCCTAACGGGTGTGCCATCTTTTTATGAACCCTATCTTTCCAAAGTACCCGATGATGGACAATTGGGCAGGCATTTGCAGGAGATCCTCACAGAGACCATTGCCTTAACCCGGCCACTTACAGAAGAACAACTGAATTACCGTTATGCAGAAGGAAAATGGACCATTAAAGACATACTGGTACATTTATCAGATTGCGAAAGGGTGATCATGTACCGTGCCATGCGGATGGGGAGGGGCGACAGAACCAACCTGCCGGGATTTGACGAGAATCTGTTTGTTGAAAATGCCCATGCTTCGAAGAGAACCCTTGAAGATATCCTGGCAGAATTAGCTGCCGGACGCGCATTCAGTATTGTCTTTATTCAATCCCTTTCAGAAGAAGCCCTTGATGCAGAGGGAACAGCCAATGGCTATCCTTTATCCTGCAGGTTATTGGTGAACCATTTGTATGGACATCACCGGCATCATCTGGAAGTCATCAAAGAGCGGTACCTTGCATCCTGATTAACCAACAGTTTATCCTATAAATCGCTGTAAGCCGGGTAGATTGATGGAAACACAAACCGGGCTTGCACAGGTTGGTACCAAACAGACACAACCATATACAGGATTGTTTTAGTTATCACATTTTTAACGGATTTTCTATTGCATACACAGATTTTTTTGTTATATTGATTATCAATTCTCCCCCCTTATACGTTTTTCAGCCCAACCTGTCAATGCTGTCATAAAATGTATTACCCATAATGGAGAAAGACATCAATATATCCAATCAATCCAAAGAGGATCTTCTGCGCCTCTTAGATGCGTACCAAAAAGCTACGCTTGAAACAATCCTGTGTTCGATTACTGATACTACCGGAAAGATCATTTACGCAAACAAAATATTCTGTGATGTTTCCCAGTATTCCATTGCCGAGTTAATGGGGCAAAACCACAGTTTAGTTAATGCAGGGTATCATACACCGGAATTTTTCCAGGAAATGTGGGATACCATCAGTAATGGTAAGCCCTGGCGTGGCGAAGTGAAGAACAGGGCAAAAGATGGTTCTTTCTACTGGTTGGATTCTGTGATCGTGCCGATTAAAGATGCTTCGGGAAAGATCATCCAATATTTTTCTTTGCGCACTTTAATCAATGAAAAGAAAAAAGCGGAAGAGGATCAGGAAGCACATATCAAGGCACTGGAGAATATGCTTTTTATGCTCTCACATAAAGTACGCCACCCTATCGCTAACATACTCAGTATTGCCAGTGTATTTGAAGAGTATGCCAATTCTCCGGAAGAGATCCTGAAAATGATCAGCTTTATCAAAGAAGAAGCCATGGCATTGGATAATTTTACCAGGGAGCTCACCGGGTTTATTTACGACCTGAATAAAAAAAGTAAACTGCCCAAAATAGACCGATAGCTATCCTGGTGTTTTTTCGTTGGAAGTCATTTTAATGATCTTACCATCTTCCATTTCAATGATCCGGTTGGTGCGCAAAGCAAATTCATTGTCGTGGGTTACAATAAGCAGGGATTGCCCGTACACCTCTGCGAGTTCTTTAAACGTATTAAAAACGATCTCTGTATTTTTTTTATCCAGGTTACCTGTTGGCTCATCCCCCATGATGATCAAAGGATCATTGATAAGGGCACGTGCAATGGCTACTCTTTGTTTTTGTCCGCCCGATAACTGGTTGGGCCATTTTAAGGCTTCGTTCTCAATACCCAGGATCTTTAATTTTTCATAAGCCCTGTGTTCTACTTCCTTTTCCGAATACTTACCCAATTTTAAGCCGGGCAGCATCACATTTCTGAGTACAGAAAATTCATTCAGGAGATAATGGAACTGAAACACGAAGCCGATCTTCTCATTTCTTACCCTTGCCAGCTCTGCTTCTTTTCTTTGCTGCATAGAGACCCCTTCGATCATCAGATCCCCTTCATAGTCCGTATCCATGGTAGATAAAATATAAAGTAAGGTGGATTTACCGCAACCGGATTTCCCTATAATGGATACAAACTCACTTCGATAAATAGAAAAATTGATCTCCTTCAACACCTGCATCGTTCCAGGATCATGAAAGTATTTGGTGATATTGACGGCTTCTAATATTTTCTCTTTCATATTATTTTCCCCTGATGATAACAACCGGATCTATCTTACTCGCTTTACGCGAAGGAAAATAGCCGGCGAAATATGTGGTTACAATTGAGAACACCGCACCTACCATATAAAACCGGGGGTTGTAATTGATCGGATAAGTTTTAACCGTTGGCAGGGCCGCTGTATTAAAAGGGATCTGGTCGATCGTTGCCGAAAGCCCAAAACCAAAGATCAACCCGAGTATGCCGCCAAATACACCGATAGATAAAGCAATAGAAATAAAGATCCGGTTCACATCCTTACCGGAAAACCCCGTTGCTTTTAAGATCGCAATAGAATCCATTTTCTCATAGATCATCATGTTGAGAATATTATAGATCCCAAAACCGGCCACGATCAATAAGGTAACACCCACTGCATAGGAGATCGTGGTTCGTACCGTACTTCCTGTTTCAAACTGCGAATTGGCGGTCTGCACATCAATGGCTTCCACATCAAACAGTTTTGCATATTCTTTGGCCATCGAAGGGGCCAGGGTAATATCAAACAGTTTTACCTGTATATCGGTAATATAATTATTGGATTCACCCAGTAATTTCTGGGTAGTGGTGATGGATGCATAACTCTGTACTTTATCGATATCCTGTATCCCCGACTGGAAAAAACCCACCACTTTTAGTTGTATCCTTTCTCCTTTGGTGGTGGTTACCTGGATCACATCACCGATATCGGCCAGCATTTTTTCAGCCGCTCCTTTTCCAAGTATGATGCTGTTGGGGATATTTTTCAGGTCGATATAATTACCTCCCACTACATAGTCCCTGAATTTAAACAAACGGTTCTCCTCTTCCACTTCTACCCCATTGATCACACCGGTAAGGTCGATTGACCCAACATTATAAAACACCTGTGCTGTAACTTTTGGCGCAACCCCCAATACCCGGCTGTCTTTCCGCAAAGTATTGATGATCGCCCCGTTATTATATACTTCTAACCTTTCGTTTTTCGGCTTGACAGAGCTGATAAAATTATGCCAACCCTTAAACTGATCAGCAAGATCCACCGGCTGCAATTTGGAAGGCTGGATCTCGTTATACAACCGGATATGCGGTGTACGGTTTAAGATCAGCCCATCCAGCATATCGTTCAACCCCGACATAAAACTTAATAAAGTAATGAACATCGTGATGCCGAAAGTAACCCCTACCGCAGCCACCAGGGTTTGCCGCCAGCGGGCCAATAACAGGGAAATGGATATGCTGGTAAGTAGTTTCAGTTTCATTGTGCCGGTTTTACCAGTTCATCATTGGCACTGATACCTGAAAGGATTTCTATCTTCTGGTAATCCCGCAAGCCGGTTTTCACCACTACTTTCTCACCACCGCTTTTGAACACCACAGAATCGTTCAATAGATAATTGCGCGGCAGTAATAATGCTTTTTCTTTTGTCCGGATCACAATATTCGCCTCAAAACTAATATTTGGATAAAGGGTTGCAGGAGGATTGGTAAACTCAGCTTCCACCAGAAAGGTTTTGCTTCTTTCATCCATCAAAGGATTCACTTTGGTAACCGTAGCATCAAATACCTTCCCTTTATAACTATCCATGGTTACTAAAACAGGTAGCCCGGCTTTGATCTTTAAAATATCATATTCGTCTACCTGCATTTCCAGTACAAATTTCTGAGAAGCCCCGATTACTGCGAGCGGTGTTTGGATACCTACCACTTCCCCTTTTGATTTTGGGAGGCTGTATACAATACCATCCATCTCGCTTCTTACCGTATAATCTTTTTCTATCCTGCCTGAAATGAGCAGGTTCTTTTTTGATTGCTCAGAAGTAAAATTCAGCTGTCGTTTCAGGTCATCGTATTTAATGATGGCCGATTGATAGGCGTTCCTGGAATTCTCAAATGCCAGTTCTCTCTGTTCCAGCTCCGTTTTGGTTCCGATCTGCTGTTGCCATAAAGAAGATTGTCTTGCATATAAAGCAGAATCGTTCTTCATTTTATTTTTAGCCAGGTCGATCAGGGCTTTGGCATCATTCAGTTTTCCCTGGTTAGCATTCAGGTCGGAGAACTGTTCTGCCAGTTCAGCATTCTGTTTATTCAGTTTTTGGGCCTCATTATAAATAGACAGGATAGGGTCTCCTTTTTTAACAGCCTGACCCTCGGTCACAAAAATATTTTCAATGATCCCGTTTACCGTTGCAAATGCCTGGTACTGGTCTTTACTTTTTAAGGTGCCGGAAGCATAAATAGATTCTGAAATGGATTCGATCGTCGGTTTTATTTTTTCTTCTTTGCTTTTACAGGAAAAGAGAGATACTGCACTGATAAAGAGAATTTTTCTGATCATAAACGGGGCCGCTTTGATGGTAGCTAAGTTACTGCATTCTTGATCACGAAAAACATGAGAAATATCCTGTTATTACTGATCTATCCGCCGGGCAGGCTCCTTTCTGAAAGTGCAGATACGTGAATGATGTAACTAATCACGATACATATGTAACACCCCCGCTATTGCCTTAACATAGTTTTGTGAGTATTATAAATTTTCCAAAAAAGCGTAAACCATAGTGATGATAAAAGTCAATTATCCTGTTCTCTACGTCGTTTTATTTACTACTTAATCATCATTTATGAAAAAAGAATCCTCATCCATTGAAAACAAGCCCTTGCCGGTGAAAAGAAGCGCTACTGCCTTCTTCACCAACAAATGGCTGATCGCCTTACTGCTGCTTGTTATTGCAGCAGGTTGTAAAAAAGTTACCGAGGTATCGGGAATTGTTGGTGTTTGCCCGGTTGTGGTAAGTACCGACCCTTCTGATAAAGCGGTTGATGTTGCATTGAACAAATTGGTTTCTGCAACTTTTAATACAGACATGAGTCCGGCAACCATCACCGCAGCCTCTTTCAGTCTGAAACAAGGAACGCAGATCATTTCAGGAACCGTTGCCCCTACTACCATTGGGACGATTTTTACCTTTAAACCTGATGTGGCCTTATTACCTTTTACCAAATATACCGGTACCATTACCACAGCTGCTACAGATAAATTTAAAACAGCCATGGTAAGCGACTTTGTGTGGAGTTTTACAACGATCCCGCAAATTACAACAGCCGTTAACCTGGCAGCTGGCGGAACCGTTATCGGATCCGGCACTTTTGCCCAAAGCTCTACCGTTACAGTAGCGGCAACCCCTAAAACCGGTTATACATTTACCAACTGGACTGACAGCGGTTCTACCACCAGTGTATCTACCAGTCCCAGTTATCAGTTTACCGTAAACGGGAACAGGGCATTGGTTGCTAATTTCACCATTATCCCTCCGGCTAAATTTGCTGTGGTAACCTCATCAAGTCCTATTGCGGGCGGATCTACCTTTGGTGGTGGTTCTTACGATGTGGGCACCAGCGTAACCGTGATCGAATCTCCCAACCCGGGATATACTTTTGTTAACTGGACAGAAAACGGAACAGTAGTATCTACCAGCTCCAGCTTCCAGTTTACCTTATCGGCCAACAGAACTTTTGTAGCCAACTTCAGTATCGTACCTGCTTTGCAGTTTGCGGTAATACTGGCCAATAGTCCTGCAGCCGGTGGTACCAACACAGGTTCCGGCTCATATGCATCAGGAACATCGGTAACGATTTCGGCTTCTCCGAATACAGGCTATACGTTTGTTAACTGGACAGAAGGCACTACCGTTATCTCAACAAGTGCCAGCTATACTTTTGTGATCACTGCCAGCCGTACACTGGTTGCGAATTATGTGATCAATTCCTATACATTAACCGCCACAGCCAGTCCGCTTGCGGGTGGAACCATAACCATGAGTCCTAATCAGCCTAAATATGATCATGGAAGCAATGTATTGCTGACGGCTATCCCTGCAACGGGTTACACTTTTACCAACTGGACAGAAGGCGGTGTTATTCTTTCTACCAGTGCTGCCTACCAGATCAGCATGACCAGGAACAGGGCATTGGTGGCCAACTTTAAACTGAACAGTTATGGTTTAACACTCCTGATCAATCCTAGTGCAGGTGGTAGTGTTACCAAGAATCCTGACCAGGCATCTTACGATAGCGGATCAAGTGTAATACTTACCGCTACCCCTAATGCCGGGTACACCTTTACTTCATGGTCCGGAGATGCTACAGGCACCACCAATCCTTTAACGGTTGTGATGAATGCAAACAAGAGCATCACCGCCAACTTTACTGCGGTAGTACCGGTAGTGAATTTAGGAACCGCAGCTAATTTTGGTGCGATGGGTGGAACGGCAGGTATCACCAATATGGGCTTGACAACGGTGATCAACAATGGTAGTATCGGCACAACAGGTGCTTCTACTTTAGTAACAGGCTTCCACGATAATACAGGAGATAAATACACAGAGACCCCGTTAAACGTAGGTGATGTGAAACTCCGGATCTATACAGACGCACCGCCACCGGTAATATTCGGGCCGGGTGGTCCATTCGGTGGAAATGCAACAACCAAACAAATTGCTGACCAGGGTTTAGCTGATGCGAACGCTGCCTATATCAGCATCTCCCCTGCTTCTAAGCCCGGCGGTACAGATCCCGGTGCCGGTGAATTAGGTGGATTGGTTTTGGCTCCAGGCACTTATAAAGCGGCCAGTGGCTCTTTCAAGATCACCAATGTTGATCTTACCCTTGATGCGAAAGGCGATCCTAATGCAACATGGATCTTCCAATCAGCATCCAGTTTAACCGTAGGTACCGCTTCAACTGCCAGAAATGTAAATCTGGTGGGCGGTGCTTTGGCTAAAAATGTATTCTGGTATGTAGGAAGTTCTGCAGTGATCAACTACGGCGGAGGCGGCACAATGGTGGGAACCATTATTGCCAACTCAGGCGTTACGTTCTCTAATCCTACGATATCGGTTACCGGTGCACAGTGTATATTAAATGGAAGAGCACTTTCATTGATATCTTCTGTTACACTCGTAAAAACCACGATCAACAACCAATAATATACTAAAGTAAGTATCCCGCTTTCTGCGGGATACTTACTAACTAAAAAAAGCTTTCATTTTTAAAAAGAACGATATGTCACAATCTTATACAACTAAGCTAAAATTTGCATCCATCTTACTGGTGTTGGCCTTTGCCGGAACGGCAGGTCAGGCACAGGAAACAGTAAAGCGCACACAACCCATCTGGTGGTTTGGTGTATCTGGTGCCGCCAATTTCAATACCTTCCGCGGAACCACGCAGGTACTGAATGAAAACCTTACAGTACCTACTGCATTTCACAAAGGAAAAGGTGTTAAACCGTATGCTTCTGTTTTGATGGAATACCGTCCCGGCAAAGTATGGGGTGGTATGCTGAATGTAGCTTACGATAACCGCGGTGGGCATTTTGATGAAGTGGTTGCACCTTGTAACTGTCCCGCTAACTTAACCACCAATATCGGTTATGTAGTGATTGAACCCAGTTTACGATTAGCTCCTTTCAAATCTGCATTTTATGTTTTTGCAGGACCAACCATTGGCTTCAACGTAACCAAAACCTTCGAGTATACGCAACAAAAGCAACCTGATACCAAGGCTGACTGGAGTGATCTTCGCAAAACCTATTTTGCTGCACAGGCAGGATTGGGCTTTGATATCCCATTATCAAAACCGGTAAGTGAAACACAGATGACCCTTTCTCCTTTTGCTTCTTTTCAGACCGATCTGATGAATAGTCCCCGTAAAGTGGAATCATGGTCTATCTACACCATCCGTACAGGTGTGGCTTTGAAATTTGGTACAAAAAGAAGGGCGCCGGTTACCAATACAGTAACCAATACCGTTACCATCACCAATACAGTAGCAGCTCCTGTTGCAGAAAAAGATGTGCTATTCTCTGTACGCGGACCTAAAGCGGTACCGGTTAATCGCCAGGTAAAAGAAACCTTCCCTATGCGTAAATCAGTATTCTTTGATATGGGCTCTTCGGATATACCTGCCCGTTATGTATCGCTGAATGCCACACAGGCCGCAGCTTTCAAAGAAGAACAATTACAGGAAGGACAACCCAACAATTTATCTTCCGGCCGTTCTGCAAGACAGATGGCAGTGTATCATAATATTCTGAATGTGGTTGGCGACCGTATGCGCGCCAATCCAAACAGTACCATTTCATTGGTAGGTGCTTCTGATAAAGACCCGGTACAGGGTAAATTAATGGCAGAGAATGTAAAACAATACCTGGTCACTAATTTCAGCATTGATCCATCAAGAATTACAACAGAAGGAAGGGATAAACCTTTTATCCCGTCCGAGAAGCCCGGTGGTACCAGGGAACTTGACCTGTTACGTGAAGGTGACAGAAGAGTGGATATCGCAAGTACTTCTCCTGAACTGATGTTACAGGTAGGTGGTGCCAATTCTGATTACCTGAAACCTGTACAGATCAGGGCGTTCCAGGAAGATCCATTGGATAGTCATGTGATCTTTACAAATGAAGGCGCCAATGTATTATTGGATTCATGGAATATTGACATGACTGATGAGCAAGGCGCCGTTCAACACTACGGACCGTTTACACAAGACCAGTCTTCTGTTCCCGGAAAAATGATCTTAGGAGCCAATACACAAGGCAACTATAAGGTAGTGATGACAGGCCAGACAAAAAGTGGCCATGCTGTAAGAAAAGAAAGTTCTGTGAGCCTGATGAAAGCAGAAGATTCCAAACAGGAAGGGCTCCGTTACAGTGTGCTGTATGATTTTGATAAATCAAAAACAAAAGAGGCTTACGAAAAATTCCTGACAGAGATCGTTGCTCCATTAATTGCCGATAACAGTACGGTGATCATACATGGACATACAGATATCATCGGAGAAGAAAAGTATAACTACAACTTATCGGTTGAAAGAGCCAAAGACGGCCAGCAGATCCTTGAGCGGGCATTGAATAACGCAGGCAAAAAAGGTGTGAAATTTGAAGCCTATGGTTTTGGTGAAGACCCGGCTATGGCTCCTTTTGAGAACAATACACCGGAAGGACGGTTTTATAACAGGTCGGTGATCATTGATATCATTCCTGCGAAATAGGTATAACATTAATTGGTTATAAAGGCAAATGGCGTCTGATAAATAGTTATCAGGCGCCATTTACTGTTACAGATACGTAGCCTTTATACTACCGGATTGAAAGTATCAAACTATACTAAAATCAAGACAATCATCGGACGAAAAGCCCGGAAATAATAGGTTGCTATCAGCTTTATAGTGAACTTTGTAAACGAAAGATGTAAGAAAAGGGTCTTTATCTTCAGCAAATAATCTATCAAAAAGATCCTGAAGAAAAAATCCGAAACTTATCTCCACTGCAAATGACAAACTACCGTCATGCTACAGGTCAGTCTGCTTAATCTACGGGCAGAAACGCTGAAGGAAAGAAAAAGAAAGATGTACCACTAACCAGGCACCTGATTTTTTGTATTTTTTGAGCTGCAGGTATTTGCTCTTTTATGATCCATTTTGATGGGTTAACAAAACAGCAAGATCCTACCCCCACAGATCTGTTTCTGTACAAGCTATCAGGTACCTCTTTCTGAACATTGGCTTGCCCCAAAATACCCGCTATGAAACTATATATTAAATATATGGTAAGCCTTCGTTGCAAGATGATGGTAAAGGAAGAGTTGCTCAAACTCGGGCTTCATTATGTAATTGTGGACCTGGGTGTGGTGGAGATACTGGAAGATATTTCGCAGCAACAGCACGAACTGTTGAAAGAAAACCTGGCAAAATCGGGACTGGAATTACTTGATGACAAAAAAAGTATCCTGATAGACAGGATCAAGAATGTGATCATTGAAATGATCCATTATACAGATGAGTTACCGGATGTAAATTACTCTGTGTATATCAGTGAAAAACTGCAGTACGACTACACCTATCTCTCCAACCTGTTCTCTGAAGTAAAAGGTATCACCATCCAGCAATTCATCATTATTCATAAGATCGAAAGGGTTAAAGAACTACTCTTATATAATGAACTGAACCTCACAGAGATCTCCTACCTTATGCATTACAGCAGTGTTGCGCATTTATCAACCCAATTCAAGAAAGTTACCGGTCTTTCTCCTTCCTTTTTCAGACAATTACAGGAAAAAAGGAAGATGAATCTGGAGAATATGTAATATCTGCAAAAGATTGACAGATATATGTAATACTTTACAGACAGGCATTCGGGAACTTTGTCATGAAGTCTCACTTAAAAGAGACCGATATAATGACAAAAACGAATTGCCTCGGTATCTGGATGGATCATGCAAGTGCCCATTTAATAGAATTTACCACAGACCCTATCGAAACAAGGATCATCGAATCAACATTCACGCATGCACAGGATCTGGATAGCAGTTCTCTCAAAGGCGAAAAAAGTATGCATAATAAAGAGCAGGATGAAAATTGGTCCTTCTACCGGAAATTAAGCACCATTATTGAGAAATATGCAGAAGTGCTTCTTTTTGGGCCAACAGATGCTAAAAAAGAACTATTCAATATTCTGAAATCAAACCATGCATTTGAGAATATTAAGATCGATATGAAGCAGACGGATAAAATGTCGACAAACCAGGAACATGCTTTTGTGAGAGAATATTTTTCGAAAAAATAGAAACCGGACATCACTATTATTCGGGCAGGTTCGCCGATAATGAGGTATATTTGAGAAGAAGCTAAAAAAACGGCGAGCACGGCTCTATTATTTTCCTTCCATTTTTTTCAATTTAATCCTATCTGCAGTGCAAAGCCCGGAAATCGAAAAATCAAAAGCTTTTATCGTTGTTGAGATATTGGAATATATCCCCAATTCTGTTTTGATTAAAACGATCATAAAAAAAACAACCGGTAATGTAAGTGCGGTTTCTTTTGATTCCGGTGAAACATTTTCTGAAAGGATTTCCCCATTTGATACATTTATCCAGATCATTGACGGTAAAGCTGAGATTGTGATCAATGATCAAAGTCATCTCCTGGATACCGGCGAAGCCATTATGATACCGGCGCATTCGCGTAATTCCATCAAAGCCAATGTTCGCTTCAAGATGTTATCTACTATTATTAAGAGCGGATACGAAGAAGTAAGCTGATACTTCACGCATCTATACTATCCCCGCTTTAAATACGTGAATCTTATAACTTATTACCGCCTTTCTGTAATAAGCAGTCAACCAAAGCAACCCAACTTTGGTGAGTAATGAAAAACATTTATCTGAATACAGAGATCGGTTTTGAGAAACTGGTTTCCCTGGCTACGTTCATCCTGGGTAATTCTGTCACTTTTATTCTTGCCGTGGCAACTGTGATCTTCTGGATCACTAACCGGATATTTTATACGCAGGATATTCATCACATGATCGGCGACCTTATATTGGGTATCACCTTCCTCAGCCTCTTCATTATACAAAAATCATTTAACCGCTTTTCTGCTTCTCTTCATATAAAAGTGAATGAGCTGGTCGTATCACATGGCCCTGCCAATAATTCTGTGATCAATGCAGAGATGAAAACTGAAGCTGAAATAACGGAGCTGACAAAAGAATATACCGAACTGGCCGGGATCATTGAAGAAAAGATAGAACAGGAAGAAAAAAAATAAACAGATCCATCACCATAAAGCATTTTAAAAATTGACAACGGATACAAAAAATATTTTCAGCGATGCAGGCAATATCACAAAATTTGCATTCCGTTTCTTCAGGGAACTGTTCAGGCGTCCCTATGAAATAAAAGAATTCATCCGGCAATGCTTCCGTACCGGGTACAAATCCCTTCCCCTGGTAGCGATCACCGGATTTATCATGGGACTGGTACTTACCCTTCAATCGCGTCCTACCCTTGCTGGTTTTGGCGCGGAATCATGGTTACCGGGAATGGTAGCCCTTTCTCTCATCAGGGAAATAGCCCCTGTGATCACCGCTTTGATCTGCGCAGGTAATATTGCTTCAGGCATTGCAGCAGAGCTGGGGTCCATGAAAGTAACCGAACAGATCGATGCCATGGAAGTATCCGCCATCAATCCGTTTAAATACCTCGCAGTTACCAGAATTTTGGCTACCACACTTATGATTCCCATCCTTGTATTTTTTGCCGACCTGGTTGGTGTGTTTGGAGGATACGTGGGAATGAACATTCATAGTGATATCAGTTTCCTTCGGTATGTTGACAAGGTTTTTGAATCACTCGATT
>CBHRAM010000003.1:0-34899 GCA_966076165.1 uncultured Chitinophagaceae bacterium | reverse complement strand
ATACTGATTGCCATTGTCGTCAATTACGGCCTTATTATGATTAAAAGATAGTAACAGGTCTTTTGTAAGCATACAATCTGAATCCGGTCCTAAGAAAGAGAGCGGTATTTTTTTTCTATATTACCTGCAATCTGTTCCGGTAATAACTCATTTAGTTCCAGCAGGTAATTATAATCACCCGCATGCCTGAATTTGTCTGCAATACCTAAACGAAGCAATGGGGGATGAGATGAAAATGAACTAAGGTATTCTGCAACAGACCCGCCAAGTCCGCCAATGGTACTATGTTCTTCTACCGTAATGAATAGTTTTGAATGCTCAATCAACTCCTTAATTATATCGGTATCCAATGGCTTGATAGTATGTATATTTATCACCCTTGCTTGTATGCCTTTTTCAGCCAGTATATCTGCCGCCCGCAAAGAATTATGTACCATGCTGCCTGTGGCAAATAAAGTTAATATCCCATCTTCCTTTAAAACGATTGCTTTACCAATGGTAAATTTATAATCTTCTTTATAAACCATTGGGTTATTTAACGCTCCGGTTAATCTGATATAAACCGGCCCTTTGTATGCTGCTGCCGCAAAAGCTACCTTCACAGCTTCGGTGGCATCAGCCGGTGAAAGAATAATAATATTGGGAATGGCCCTCACAATCGCCATATCTTCCATGGTATAGTGCGTGCTCCCCGAGAAAGCCATCACCAATCCCGCACCTGTGCCTACAATTTTTACATTGCTTTCCATATACCCCAGGTAGTGACGCATTTGTTCACAGCTGCGCATGGTTACGAAAGTAGCATAGGTGGTGGCAAAAGGGATCTTACCTTCCTGAGCAAGACCCGCACTTACGCCCAGCATATTCTGTTCTGCAATTCCTGTATTGAAAAATTTATCAGGGTGCTGATTCATGAATCTTTCCAGGCCTGACAAGTAACCAAGGTCGGCAGTTACTACTACAGCATTATCATACTCCTCTATTATTTCAAAGATAGCTGCTCCAAAAAATGCACCACGCTGTCCTAATTTAGACCAGGTGCGCATATTACTTATATTAAACTGAAGCATACTCGTTAATTACTTTATTATTTCAGGCTGTTCAGACATAGCAATGTCATATTGTTCTTTTGAAAGCCGGGAATGGTGCCATTCTTTTTTGTGTTCCATAAACGAAACGCCTTTCCCTTTTACGGTATTGGCGATGATGGCTGTAGGTTTATCCGGTAAGGTGTCTGCGAAAGCATTGATGAGCTGTTCAACATCATGGCCATCTATATCATGTGTATAAAAGCCAAACGCTGCCAGTTTTGAAGACAGGCTACCCATATTCATCACCTTTGCACTTTCGCCATCGTACTGAAGCTTATTATCATCTATGATGACAGTAAGATTATCCAGTTTATAATGTGATGCCGCCATAAACGATTCCCAGACGATCCCTTCATTACATTCTCCGTCACCAATAATCACATATACATGATAAGGAAGTTTATTCGCTTTTCCGGCAATGGCCACGCCTACACCATAAGATAAACCCATACCCAAACTGCCTCCGGAAAATTCAATACCTGCAGAGATATCCCTTGTTGCATGACCATGAAGTTTGGATCCGTTCTTTTCAAAAAGTTCCAGATCTTCATTTGACAGAAATCCGGCTTCATTAAGTGCCGTATAGTAAGCCAGCACACAATGTCCTTTACTGACAATTAGCCGGTCTCTTTGAACATCAGCAGGATTGTTAACATTGAATTTTAAAACACTACTATACAAAACAGCAAATATTTCCATTGCGGATAGTGCTGCACCGAGGTGCGAGCCGTTTTTATCCGCATCAAGTGCCATCTTCAGAGATCGGTTGCGCATTCGCTGAGCCAAAGACTTTGCTGAAGTAATCTGATCAGAAGACATAGTTTGTAAGATTTTAGCTTCCCCCATCAACACGAATCACCTGGCCATTAATAAATGAGGATAATCCGGAAGCCAGGAACAAAGCAGTATTGGCAACTTCCTGCGGAGTTCCCATCCGGCCCATTGCACTATCATGAATCATATTGGCTTTTGCTTTCTCTTCCATCAATCCGGCCATATCCGTTTCCGTTAACCCGGGAGCAATGGCGTTTACCCTGATATGGTATGCTGCATATTCCTTTGAGAGCACTTTTGTAGCATACAATAAAGCGGCCTTGCTTGATCCATATGCCGTGTACCCGGGATGACCGTCAATTCCGGCAATAGAAGCAATATTAATGATACTGCCACTTTTTTGCTTCATCATGATCCGGGCTATATGCTGTGTTACCTGCAATTGGGAAAAGAAATTGATTCCGAATACTTCCTTAATAGTATGCATTGGTGTCATCTGAAAAAAATTTCCATGTGCAACGCCCGCATTATTTACCAGTATGTCTATTCTTTGTTTTTGTAGAATCAGGGGCGTTAATTTTTCTTTAATCGCTTCCTCATCACACATATCAAAGTATAGAGATGAAATTTTTACCTGGTATTTGTATTCGGCTTCTTTAACGAATGATTCAAATTCATTCGTTTCCTTACGCGCACAGGCCCATATATCTGCACCATTTTGTGCAAATGTTTCGAGGATGGCTTTACCAATCCCCCTGTTGCTACCGGTAATTAAGGCTACCTTCCCTTTTAATAAATCAGAGGTCAACATTGTATTTTTTCAGGATCTCCTTCCCTTTTTCATATGAAGAAAAATCGATGATATCATCCATATCAATCATTATATCAAATGCTTCTTCCAAGGCAGTAATTAAACCCATATGTCCCACAGAGTCCCAGGCGGGTACTGACTGATAAGCAAGATCTGGTAATTGTTCAGCGGTAACGAACAGGTTCGTTACAAATACTCCATTATATTTTTCTAAAAGATTCATTTTATATCATTAGATGAACAAATATTCACACATCAAAACAACTATATATCTATACCTGAAAAAAATATTCTTGTAAGCGGTCAGTATCAAATCCGGTCAGTAAAATCCGGTAATAGATCCAAACTTCCTAAGCACCTTGCCCATAAAGGGATAATTGATAAGGGAACCAATATTATTAGGTCTTTGGAAAGGCACATTATATCTGGAAATAACCAATCGTTCTTTATTGGCTCCGCCTGTTACAATATTATTGGCAAATCCATACCTGAAATATCTCTCCATTATATCTGAGGTCTTATCATCATATAATCCATGAGGAAAAGAACAGGCAGTAACTGGTATTTGCAGCTTATGAGTTATCTGCCTTTTATTTTCTTCCAATTCATTTACCAATTGTGTTTCTGTTAGCCAATTAAAAGGCGTATGCGTCTGGCCATGTGCGCCTATTTCTATGATTCCGCCCTTTTGTGCATCTTTAAGTACTTCCCATGAAGCCGGTTTCCAATATCCCCCATCCTTTTCCGGCTTCAGCAAACTGAGGGGAGTTCCATTCAGTAAAATATCATCATCTGTTAATGATAAAGGAGCTATTTTTTTTTCAAACAACTGTTCCCAAACCCAATCGATCGCTATTGGTATATCTTTTTTTGTATGGACTTTTTTTTCAACCACAGTGTCATTCATATTAACAGCAACTACAGTGGGTAAGCAATGATACAATTGATATTCCAGAGAAAAGATAGCAGGCTGTAACCCACTGTTTGTCCAATCCGAAGTCAGAAAAACCGTTGCAGTAGCTCCATATTTCTGTAAAACAGGTACGCCAAGTTTAATGAAGCTTTGCAGACCATCATCAAAACTGATCAATATACCATCTTCAGTTGCTGTGCCGTCATAATAGGAATCAAGATCGGCTAAACGAAGTAATTTATAGTTTTTGCTACAGAACCTGACCACTTTTTCGAAATCTGCTTCCCGCACGAAACAATTGGCACTTGGCCCATATAAAAAATGTTCCGGTTTTTCTGAAACAATCCCGTGAAACATTAATACAAAGAAAGATTTCTTTTGCATGGTTGTTTTGCTAAAAGAATACAATATCACCATCGACAGACGTAAAAGTTGATCTGCTGATATCAGGTTTTATGATTACAGATTTAATATACCCCTTCCCTGCATGTTTCATTTCAAAACCAAGAAGTTGTCTGAAGAAACGGTTATTGTCTGTCATATTAGACTTAAGAAGCAGAAAATTTGCAGTGCCGGCTTCCTGGTAAATTTTTGATAACACTGAGGAGTATATTCTTCTCCAGGTAATGGACGGCAAATACAATACTGCTTCATCAATAATTTCAATATACTGTATCCCTTTAATTGACTTGTATTTAAAAATCAAAAATCCATGCAGCTTGTTTTCATATTGTATCTGATAAATAAGAAAATCTTTCTGGGATCCGTGATTACAGAATAACCACTCATATGTTTTCCGGTCTCTTACCATTGTGCAATCCTGATGCTGTTTAAATTCCTCAAACCATGCATCTGTGTTTTCAGGGAAGTCGGCAATTCTTTTAACAATTATTTTATGATCGGCTCTCCCACTTGTCCATCGCAGCGGGTTTACAAATTGCCCTATTTTAAGCGCCATCCCAAAAACTGCTGCTGCTGACTTCTTAAGAGAGAATTCTGCTATGATATTCTGCAAAAATGCCAATGAAAATACATGGAGTGGAAAAAGGTACGTGCTTTTAAACCATTGAGCCGGGAGTTCAACAAATCCTAATTTCTTCATAATAATTTCTACCCGTTCTGTTTGCGAGTTGCTAAGTAAAATTTGTGTCTGCTTTGTGAAATTGATATAGAGCTTTAAACTCCAATCTTTTGCCCCTTCATCAACATACCAACTCGTTCCCCAGATAGCAGGATAGAGAGCTCCTGCGGATACGTATTGAACCGGAATATTACCGATAAATCCTCTTATAGCCCCGCCTGAATCTTCAATACCCCAGCCGAATTTTGCCGAACCTGTTTCTGTATGAGGATTCGATAACCACATCCATTCGAGAATATTTTTCCATTTTTGTGAATCATACTTATCGGGTGTATGAGTTGCCAAAAACACAGCGACTCTGGAAATATCGGCAACAGAAACAGGAACAATCTTAAATGTTTGATTCATCAACGTAGTAGTGGCTATGAATATGTTTTTGATTGCCGGATCACCCAGCAACAGCAGCTTCGTCTTTTATAAGCCCTTCAAATAAAGCCATATTATAGGGTGTCATATAGCTCTCGCTAAAAATAATTGCATCTTTTATTTCCACAGATCTGTCTTCAGCAGACACCTGTTTATCTTTCTCAATGAGTGAGACAATATCTTCGGGTTTCTGAATGATTACACGCCAGCTATTCAATTGGCACAATGGATCTATGGTCAATTCATCTGCCAGCTGTAAATAAAAAGGACGCAGTCCGGCCAGAATGGCAAAAAAAGAAACCGAAGAACTTCGATACAGAAGCCAGCTGCATCTTTTAAAATCATCTTCAATTTCTTTAAAAGAGGAAATGATCACATTTGAGGGAAGCTTTTCTAACCTTGTATCTTTTGATTGAATATCTTCAAAACGCATAGTCGGGTGTGTCCTGAAAATAAAATCAGTATCTGGCATCCGTTTAGCAGTTTCTATACCAAAAACAAACAGAATGATACATTCATTGATCAATCCTTCAGGAGCAACAAGGCACCCACTCTGTAGAGAATTGTTGCCAGAGAAGCTGTTTTTTTTAACTAATCGGGGTGATCCATATTCAATAACCTTAACATTGGTTAATCCGGGTGACGATTCAATTATTTTTTTTGTAACCGCTCCTACCGTAAGAATGACATCAGGATCATACGCTTTACTGATTGATCTTTTTAATGCATGAGAGCTTGGAAACAAGATGGTATGCTGGTAAGCGACAGCAAGTATCTTCCTGTCTGCATTTTTAATGGCGTTGCACACCAACCTCTCCCATGAATGCCCTTCCCATGTTAAGGCAACTGTTTTAATAGCAGATTTTTTAATCAAAAAACGGATCGATTCATAGATCCTGAAAGCCCGGATTGTATCTGCTGAAAAGACATTCCGTGTTAATTCAAGGAGAAAAGATCTTTTTAATCTGTCTTTTTCAAAAAAATACTGCCGAAGAAAAAGGGTCGATGTTAATATAGATTTCCCGAGACGTTTGATCTCACTGAAAAAATTTTGCCTTTTGGGGAGGATAAATTTTTGAGGATATGCACTATTCAATGGTTCATTCCACCCTGCAAATCCTTTTGTATGATTGAGTAATGCAACCGCTGTCTGATAATGATGTGCCTGCAAATATTCCGGTAAATCCCTGAAATAAAAATCGGGCTCTGTTTCTTTTGCTTTGGCATTAACAAGATGTGAAACAATCAATATTTCTGTTTGAGGAAAAATATGTTTATAGTTACGCTCAATGGATGATACACGGAATAGCGACAAAAAAAGATCAGACATCAGAACAGTTAGCCGGGAGGAAAACTGCCAGAAGCTATCCCAGAATGACCGCGGGTAAAATACATGGATATACTTACGTTGGTTGGCAGGATGGCTATTCAGAACATGTAACCAGGCAATACCAACAACTGAAGCATTTGATGCATATTTTGCAAGTACAGCATCACACTGTTCAACAATATAATCAAACTGCTCCTGTGTAAGCTTATACGACTCTTTCATGATCCTCAATCGTACCTTTTAAAAAACGTAAAGCTTTATCAACACATTCCGCCTCCATGGCGATCCTTGTTTCAATGGTTAAGGTTGCCGAATGTGGGGTAAGGATCACATTCTCAAAATCACAGATTGGGCCTTTATAGGGCTCTTCCGCAAAAACGTCCAGCCCGGCTCCGGCCAGGTGTTTCGATGCCAATGCATTTACCAATCCTTCTTCATCAATCATCCCGCCCCGTGAAAGGTTTACCAGAATTGAGCCTTTTTTCATCTTGGCATAATCATCACCCGAAATAATCAGTCCTCCATCGATCCTTGATGCATGTACAGAAACAATGTCTGCTTTTTTCAACAAATCATCCTTATCTACCAGTTCGATTTCTGCATCCTGAATGGACTCTTTATTAATATAGGGATCACATACCAAAAGGGTAACCCCAAACGGCTTGCAGAACGCTGCGATCTTTCTTCCTATCCTTCCGAAACCTATAATACCCAGGGTCTTACCGCTCAACAGGTGGGCTTCCATTCTTTCCCATTTTCTTTCGCCCATTTTATTGGCCTGGGGCCGGAGATTGCGGCATAAAGAGAGATACATCGATAAAGCTAATTCAGCAACCGAAACCGCGGGTATTTCCGGCGTGTTTACTATCGTAATGCCTTTTTCTTTTGCAGCAGCAAGATCTATGGCATCCACACCCACGCCACATCGAACAATACATTTCAATGCAGGAAGAGCGGATAAAATTTCCTTGTCATACAACTCAACACCTGCTATGATCACAGCAGCATCCTTGGCATCGGCAAGAAGTTCATCTTTTGTAATTCTTTTTCCTGAGGAGTGGATCTTTACCGGGAAGCCTGATTCTTTTAATGATTTTATTAAAGAACTGTCATATTCCGAAAAAGTGGATAAAGCAACAAAAATCATGTCCATACTACTACTATACTATTTTGAAAATTTTCAAAAGTTCCGCCAGATCATTTATTACTATTTCCGGCTTAGGGTCTTCAAAACCTAATCCGCTGTTACGTCCGATAAAATGAATTCCGGTTTCCCTGGCTGCTCTTTGATCTCCATAAGAATCGCCAATCAAAATGGTTTCCAAAGGCAACCGATTTTCTTTTTTCAGGATATCTCTGATCGCATCGGGTTTATTCCAGGGAGGGCAGCCATATATGTCTGTAAACAATGACCTGATCTGTAAATGTGTTACAATAATCTCAAGGTCCGTAAAGGGTGTCACAGAAGCGAGATAAACAGGCATTTTCCCTGCTATTGTGTTTAGAAACTCCCTCGCTCCTTTTACAAATGGAACGGAACGCATCATTTCCAGGGTAAGGTTGGAAAATTCCGTCAACAATGCATTTTTAAAATCCAGATCGCCTGTTCGCCCTGTTTTCTCCAACACATAGTCAAACTTATCATAGCGTGAAACAGAAACATGGTTCCTATGAAACTGCCAGAGATCCTCTGCCAGTTCGGGAAAACGGCTGAATATTTTTTTAAATACAAGGTCTTTGATATTATTTGATTCAACAATTACACCGTCAAAATCAAAAATGATCAACCGTATCCCGCTGGTATCAAACATTTCAGCCGATCAATTTATGAATATCTGAATGCATGGCCCTAGCGCTGTCGCCTAAAAATAAGATATCTGTTCCCATAGCAATAAAAGTATATCCCGCTTTTACCGCTGCCGCACAATCACTCACTGCTGTATTGGGTTGCACAAAATGAATGCCCGCTGCCAACCCTTTTTTCAATACAGCCTGTAATACTTTTTCTTTTGCTTCCACCACCATTGGATGGGTTAGCTGGCCGGGAATGCCTAATGACATAGACAAATCATATGGCCCTATAAAAGTCCCGTCTATCCCCGGAACTGACAATATTTCCTCGATATTGTTCACGGCATCAATATGCTCGATCTGAACAATTACCAATGAATCTTTATTGGCACGTTGCACATACTCATCAAACTCGATACCATAGCCTTGTGCACGCGCAAGCCCTACGCCGCGGATACCCAGTGGCGGATATTTACACATGGCAACTGCCAGAGTTGCTTCAGCTTTTGTATTTACCATAGGAACAATTACACCGGCGGCACCTGCATCCAATACTGCCTTTGCCTGTATGGGATCAATACCGGCAAGCCTTACCAATGGTACTGCACCTCTTTGCTCAATAGCAATGATCATTCGCAATGCTTCTGAAACATCAATAGAGGTATGTTCCGTTTCTACAACAACCCAATCGAAACCCGCCATAGCTAATATTTCAGCAATAGAGGGATGTGCCATCGACATCCATGTGCCGATAGATGGTTGCTTATCTTTTAATTTCTGTTTTATTTTTTCTGCCAGCATGTTTTACAAAATTTTATTTTGTTCTCTCCGCAAAACAATTCTTGCAAAAGAGGAAAGTCTTTGTGATTGAAGGTATTCTGTAAACATCCCCTCACCCTGCCGATCAATTCCATCCATTAAAGCATGAAGTGAACGCGGCCATGGTTTATCAGGAAACAATGCCATGGTTTGTTTTACTGCTTCCACATCAAACATTCCGGGGGTGCTCAGTTCGAGAATCTTCCATTTGCCTGAGGCAGAAAAAAGTTCGATCAGCCCTTTTATAGAAGGGAGATTGAGTTTGTCGGGTGGTATTACGGTTGGAGATTGCTCCCATAAAGATTGTATCTCAAACCCACTTGAAACAGGGCATGTAGCAAAAACAAGCCCACCGGGGTTTACCACTGTTTCCATTTGTTCAATAAACTCACGGACAGACGGGATCCTTTCCAGAACATCTATCGCAACAACAACATCCGATCCCGGAAGGGATGAAAACACATCAATGGAATGCAGCGGCTTTGAGTGGATATTTTTATCTGAGTAAGTTATATCTACTTCTGTAAGTCCAGCAGCAACCACTTCCATTCCGTTAGTATACCCTGCGATCTTTTCAACCAGTGCCTTCCCAAAAAAAGATATGTCCGTATACTTAATATGAGAAAATGGCATACCGGAAAGGTATTCCGACAACCCATCTAATATCCAGTTAGCCCTTGGTTCAATAATTTTAGCATCCCTCGAAACTGCACTTAATGGTAAAAGTTTCTTTTTCCAGAAATCAGTAGAAGCAGATCCTGTGTACCACCAATTTAATTCATGGGAGGATGGCCTTGTTTGTGCATAAACTGAGGTACAATGTGCACATTCAACATACGTAAACCCAGCTTTGTCGAAAGCGAAATGATGATCAGCGGATCCACAAACAGGGCAGGTTACGCTTATCCAATTATCGTGCTTACCCCAGCGGTTTTGAATTTCTTCTACTACAGATTTTTTCCAGATTGCCAGTTCTGCTTTGGGTTTGATCTCCAGTTCGGAGATCTCATTTACGGATACAACTGTTTTCATGGCTGTTGATTTCTTTTATCCATAGAGACAATCGGTAATTGATACACTTTATCAATGATCTCCATTACTTTAAGGGCATCTGCAGATGTTCCTTTTTCAATTGGCTTATTGCCGAGAATACATTCTGCAAAATGCGCCATCTCGATATTCCAGGAAGGATCATGATCATAATAAATGGTTTCTTCTCTTGGATTACCAACCGCTATTTTTTCATGTTGTGAAGGACGTCGTCCGATAAGCAAGGTTTCCCTGCCATAACTGCCGGTCTTTGAGAGAAGGCCCGAGATCACTGCGTATCCTTTCTCACATCCCAGTTCCAGACGAAATGTGTGCTTCCAGGATGTAGCTGAAGAATGCAATTGCGCCAGTTGGCCTTGTGCCGTTCTTAAAATAACAACAGCATTGTCTTCTACTGTAATATCAAAAGCGGTGATCGCACGCATACCATTCACTTCAACAAAATCACCCACAAAATACCGGAACAGATCCAGCATATGAATACCCTGATCGAGCAGGATACCGCCACCTGAAACGGCCTCATCATTTCTCCATGATGTTGGATAATCATAACCTCCACCTTTTCCATACACTCCCCGTAAAGTAAGTATACGGCCCAGAGAGCCGGAATCAATGATCGCTTTCGCATCTGTAATTCCGGGATGGTGCCGGTGATTAAAACCAAAGATCAATTTTACACCGGGGTTTGCGATCTCTGCTCCATGAATAGCTTGTATGTCATGATAATTTCTACCGGGTGGTTTTTCACAGAAAACACTTTTACCATGATTCATAGCATATATTGCTATTTCAGGTATGGCAAAATTGGGGGTACAAACGATCACAGCATCAACAGCAGTTATCAGATCTTTCCATGTTTTATATACCACAGCGCCTTTAGCACTGATCTCCGTTTCCCGAAAAGGGTCACAGATCCCAACCAACTCCATATCAGGATGATCAGTAACGTTTCGCAGCCTGATTTCGCCCATATAGCCAAACCCAACAATACCAACTTTAATTTTTGCGCTCATGTAACTTACCCGCTTATTAATTGAAATATTTTTTGCTGAACAGGGTCCTGTCGGATCGCATCCTCTACTAATGAAACATCACTCGGCCTGTCTACACCAATGGTCGGATAATTGGCGACCACTCCGGCGATCCGCATACCATGTTCGGTGGCTCTTAACATATCAACAGACTCTGCTTTTTCCAATGCTGTAGGAGTAAGGTTACTGAATTTAGTCAACGCATCCTTTCTGAAAGCCATGATACCTGTTTGCCTGTATACCGGAACTGTAATCTGCTGACGAAAAAAAGGAACCGAAGACCTTGTAAAATATATTACATCACCATTCAGCTTACAAACTGCTTTTACAATATTGGGATTTACGTAATCGTCTGCAGATTGTAATGGCGATAACAGATTCACAATGGGCAATGAGGGGTCTGCCAATAACGGTGCTGAGACTGCTTCAATAGCTTCCGGCATCAAAAGCGGTTCATCACCCTGAACCATCACCACAATATCACCGGGCAATTGCTCCATAGCTTCTTCAATACGATCCGTACATCTTTCGTGTGTATCTTTTGTCATGATGGCTTTACCACCTGCCTGTTCTACAGCCTCTTTAATAGCTATATCACATGTGGCTACCACTACCAGGTTTGATTGAGCAGCTAATAAAGCTCTTCTGCGAACATGTTCAATTAAGGATAACCCCATGATCGAAACCAATGGCTTTCCCGGATAGCGGGATGAAGCCATTCTTGCAGGGATTACGATAGTTATATTATCTGACATATTATATAATTCATTATTGAGGAAGTACACCACAATCCACATTGAGGCATTGTCCTGTAATAGCACCCGCACTGTTTGATGCTAAGAAGATACAGGTATCGGCAACCTGTTGTTCAGTTGGCAAAACACCTAAAGCCGTCTGTGTTTTTGAGAAGTCGTTAAGATATGTGGTAATATCAGTTCCCTTTGCCGGTGAGTCAATTTCAGACAACGCTTCTTCCAAACCCGGGGTTCTCAGATAAACAGGGCAAACCGCATTTACCCGGATACCTTGGGGGCCGAGTTCTTTTGCCAGTGCCTGTGTAATTCCATTAACGCCAAACTTGCTGGCACAATACACGGCGTTATTTGCACTTCCCCGTTTTCCTGCCAGGCTTGATATGTTAATAATAGAAGCGCCTGTGTTCATTACACCGGCAGCTGCCTGTGAAGCGAACAAGACACTTTTCAGGTTTGTGTTTATCATGTTGTCCCAAAAGTCCTCATCAATATCGCCGAGGGGCTTCCAGGCAGAATATCCTGCGTTGTTAACCAATACATCAATTGAGCCTCCCCAGGTTTTTACCATTTCAAATGCCGCTTTTATCTGTGCAGGTTTACTGATATCCGTTTTGAAGAACCGGGCCCGTTCACCAAGCTGGTCAGCCAATCCGGTATCATTTCGCGATAAGATAGCAACTTTATTTCCGGTCGCATAAAATGCAGCAGAAATAACGGCGCCTAACCCCTTTGATCCACCTGTAACAATAACGGTTCTGTTCATATACTGATTACTTAATGTGAAAATTGTGTCAGACGATGCCAATGAACGCCATCATATCTATGCAGCAATGGTATCGGGATCAGGTTCAATAATTTCAAATTCGGCGCAGTTGATCTTGACAAGAAAAATTGATGCCAGGGACATTTTTCATCTACCAGATGTACATCGTCTTTTCTCCATGGGTAGTCAAAAAAACGGGTCACATGTCCATCCGGAAGTATTTTCTCTAACCTGTTACAACAATAAAACAATACTGTTTTTCTTTCTCTCATCATTCTGAAATAATGATTAACCTCTGCCATATCCATTTCCTGCATCGATGCAACATTAATAGCCAGATCCAGTTCTACTAATGGGAAATCATTTAGCCGTTCTGCAGGACAGTAATAAAACCCATTACCGTTCGTTGGCCTGTTGCCCTTTGCCAATAAAATGTGTTGTTTATCTGTGAACCTGCTTTCCAGATAATACGCCTGAAAAAACAAGGTTACCCCAAGATCAATCAGGAAAATATTTGCATCCGGGTATTGTTCACTCATTAAAGCTGCAAGTATTCCATGTCCGTCTCCAATGATCAGTATATTTTTTACCTCTACACCTGCTTTAGCTATTTTTTTCCGGAGAAAATATTCCGTACAAACCTGCCTGAAAGCATCCCTGGAGAATGCTAATCCCATGGACTCTACCAGTTTTTTCCCTTTGTTTTTTTCTGCAGCTAATCCCCTGTAAGACAATTTAATCTGTTGTAAAAAAATTTCAACAGCAGACATTATTGTTGCTGACATACGCTTGTCACCACTTCCGCCAAATCCATATCCTTTTACGGATTGTATTAACCCATTACTATCGGTTTCAATATTAAAGTGTTGAGACAACTTCTTCCAATGCGAAGATGCCTGGTCAGAGTTTGTTCCAAACTGCCTGTCATGATAAAATTCTTGATATAGTTTAATACAGATATCCTGCGCCATGAAATGTTTCTAAATTGTCATCGCTGTAAACCCGCCGTCCACCGCAATTTCAGCGCCTGTCACAAAACTTGCTGCGTCGGAGAACAGCCACATAACTGCCCCTATCAATTCGGAGGGTTTACCATAACGCTTCATACCTGTATGGCCCAGGATAGCCGCTTCTCTTTCCGGCGTAATAAAATGTTTCATTGACCATTCTGTAGGAAAAAAACCAGGGCGCAATGCATTCACACGAACACCGGCTGTACCCCATTCCCTTGCAATATTCTGGGTAAGATTTTTTACACCCGATTTGGCCACCGAATAAGCAAATGCTTTTGATAGTGGGGGGCCTGAAGATGCTGAACTGATATTAATGATAGAGCCTTCCCCTTTCTCAACCATGTATTTACCAAACACCTGGCACGACAACATCGTTCCTGTAAGCTGAACAGCAATAATATCATTCCACTCCTGAAGAGATATTTCCAGAAAAGGGGTTGGTGCATTACCTCCTGCCCCATTCAAAACACAATCCAGTTTGCCAAAATGTTTAATGGTTTCTTCCAAAGCATGCTCAAGGTCTCCAACCAATCTCACGTCTACTTTTACGGCTATCGCTGTTCCCCCATCAGCAGTAATCTCATTCACCACCGCCTTTGCTGCTTCAAGATTATTGTCGCAACAAACAATTTTCATTCCTGCTTTGGCAAGGCTACGCGACATCTCTCCAACCAGGTGACCACCTGCACCTGTTAATAATACAACTTTACCTTCCAGGTTAAAAAGTGTTTCTAAATAACTTTTCATTCTTACTGATTGTTTTTTATACTTATTGCCCGAAGCCACCACGATGGCTGTTTTTGTTCAACATGAGCTTTAAAAGGTTTTACACAAGCCCTTTCCAGCGGATCACTAACCTCTTCCAATCCTTTTTCAAAACCAGAGAAAGGAAATAAAACACCTTTGCCAAGCAGTCGATTCCTAAGTTTCCCCGCTATTTTTTTATAAAAGGGGGGTGTGTTTTTTAGGTCAGCAATTGTATTCCCATGATAGGAGGTCTGAATCGAACCAAATCCTGATGTCTGAAGAAATAACCCGATCGGTCCTTTATCAAAAAACAAAAGGTGGGGTTCATCCAGCTCTTTATGTTCAAAATCTCTGCATGGAACTTCTATAAACAATACACCGCCATCTGACAACTGTTTAGTGCAATCATGTATAAATGCCCGTGGATCTGCAGTATGTTCCAATACATGTGATATGACTACCAGATCGAATTCCTGCGCTGCTGGCAGTTCATTTACATTTGAAAATATTTCAATACCGATCGATGACAGCTTTGGATAACAGATTTTATCAGATTCAACTCCTGCATATTTTTCATTTCCGGGATGTCTGCTCAACCAATGCTTAGCAAAATATCCACCGCCGGGGCCGATTTCCAATACTTTTTTAACCTGAATACGATTCTTTTCAATATATGATTCAACATAGAGAACCCTGAGAAGATTAATAGCAGAAACGAATGCGGTTGTTAACGGATGTGTATTAACCCCTCCATGCGCATTATCAAAATAACCGGAATTGTATTCTGCCAATAAAGTTTTATCAGGCATTGGATCAACAAACACCATTTGGCAGTGATCACATCTAACAATAGAACAATTGTTGAATATGGAATGGTGATTCCTGTATGGTTGAACAAAAGAAATCTCTTTCATAGAACATACCGGGCAACTTATTTTCGTATCTGTTCTTATCACTATCTGTTTTTAATGAACCTGGCCGGTACGCCGCCAACAATGGTATTTTTAAGTACATTTTTATTCACAACAGACCCTGCGGCTATTACAGCACCTTCTTCAATACGAACGCCTGCAAGAATAATGGCATTTGCACCGATCCACACATTGTCTTCAATCAGGATATCAGCAATTTCATGTCCCTGTTCCCGTATGGGTATTACCGGATTAGCGAATTTATGGTTAGCAGTATGCATGACAACATTAGGCCCAATTAAACAATTATTGCCAATCATAATATTGCCACCGATCGATGCATTTATGTTACAATTGATATTAAAAGAAGTTTTATTGCCAATGCTAATGGATCCACTATCAGAATAAAAACTGCTTCTGGATCCAATACTAACCTGGTTACCCAATATTATGTTTTTCATTCCGCGAAAACCGCAATATATTTCTATATAACATTTAGCCCCGATTGATTTAACCCCAATACCTAACAGCCCTGCCCGTAGTTTATTCCCGATATACCCGGGCCACGAGAATATCAGCCATTCTAAATAAGTATAAATTTCTAAAAGAATTTTTTTAAGCATTGCCAATCAACGATAGCTATAATCAAATACTAATGGTAAATCCGGCTTTTACTGCATCATCTCGAAACATCTTTACCGTCTCTAAAGAATACAGATCAAGGTCTTTACCTACGTTAGAGAGTTTGTTCAGAATATCATTGGCTACTGTAATGATCTGAACACCGGCTTCATTAGCCTGAAAAATATTAAACAGTTCACGCGGGCTGGCCCATATGATCTCTGTATTGGGCCTTTTACGAGATATTGCAGCCGATTCAGACATGATAGGCATAGGGTCCCTTCCGGTATCAGCTATTCTTCCGGCAAAAACCGAAATATAAGCAGGTGCTTCCCCCTTCAAACAATTCATCACGTCCTTTACCTGCTGCAGCGTCATCAATGCAGTCACGTTTACAAAAACACCTTTTTCCGACAAGCGTGTGATCAGCTCACCGGAAAATTCTTTGCGTGTATTTGTGACCGGCACTTTAATATTTACGTTTTTACCCCATGACGAGATCTCCATCGCCTGTTCATACATTTCCTCAAAATCATCAGAAAATACTTCAAAGGAAATAGGGCGATCAGGAACCGCCTTCAATACTTCAATGGCGAATTTTTTATAATCCGAAATGCCTGCCTTCCGCATCAGGGTTGGGTTTGTGGTAAACCCCTTGATCAAAGGGTTTTTAGCCATATCAATGATGCCGGCCAATTCGGCCCCATCGGCATAAATTTTAACTGAAAGATCTTTTGTATCCATACTTCAATAATTATTTTCTCTACGTAGATCGGATTTCCCGGATGGCATCCAAAAAACCGTTTTCACTTTGTTGATGCAACTTCCCGATACCGGCATCAATACTGCCGATCTCCCTTTTTAATAATTTTGATACTTTCTGATTGGAAAGGCTCAGGTCTTTGGGTCTTTTCACAAGGTCCTTTCTTTCCGAAAATCTCGAGGCCTTGATCAGATTTGTATCCAACTTAAATTTTTTTGCCAGCCGCATACCAAATTCAAGTTTCGATATCCGCTCATTTCCCACTACATTAAATATTCCACCTGCTTTCATCTGAAGCAATTGCATCACTACCTGTGCGAGCTCTTCTATCAATATTGGTGTATAATAAAAATCTTCAAACAGCGTAACCAAATTGCCTTCCTGAAGGTTATCAATAATCATATCACTGAATGAGTGCCTGTAAAAAGGCCCCCACCCATAAAAATTAGTCCGGACAGATAAAAACTTTTCTGAAATCGCCAATGTCCTAACCTCACCACTCAATTTTGTTTTTCCATATTCATTTACCGGGACAGCAGGATCTTCTTCTGTAACCAATGATTTATTACCTGTAAACAAGTGGTCAGTACAGATGTACACCAATTGCAAATCTTTTTCCTTACAACCCTTCGCCACATTTTCAGAAAGAACCCCATTTATATGAATGGCGTTAGCAGGGTCGGCTTCACAAACTTCTACGTTTGCCAATCCGGCACAATGAATCACTATATCAGGTTGAACAATATCAAGTGACCTCGAGAACTCATCTCTTGTTTCCATGCCAACAGAAACTGTTTGTATACGGGGTACTGTAATCATACGATCATGTAAACCCAGAACCACATCATACTCGTTCGCAATTGCAAATGCCCAGTTAATCGCCAAAAGTCCTGAACCGCCTGTCAATAATACTTTTTTCTTCATTTTACCAGATTAAACCAACTCCTCCAGCTTCCCTTTATTAACAATTACACCATTCTGCATCTTATAAACAATATCACAAAAATGCAGGGTTGTATACCGGTGCGCCACCAGGATGATCGTTAATTTACCTTTGAGTTTTGCCACAGAACTCATAACATACGTTTCTGTTTCATTATCCAGTGCGCTGGTACCTTCATCGAGAATTAAAATAGAAGGGTTATTGTATAATGCCCGGGCAATTCCTATGCGCTGCCGCTGGCCACCAGAAAGCTTGATACCTCTCTCCCCAACAATAGAATCAACCCCTTCGGGTAAATTGTCAACTACCTCTTCAAGCTGCGCCGATCTAATAACAGCCTGTAACTGCACAGGATCTATTTCCGAATCCGGCAAGCCAAATGCAATATTGTGCTTTAATGAATCGTCCAGTAAAAAAATATTTTGAGGAACATAACCGATAAATTTTCGGAGCTCATAGAGACGGTCAGTAATATCCACACCATCTACAGAAACTTTACCTGAAACAGGTTCTAATAACCCTGTCAAAATATTTACCAGGGTGGTCTTACCCGATCCACTTTGTCCTATGATACCTACCACCGATCCTGTTTTTATCTCGAGATTAATATTGTCGAGCGATTTAACAGCTGCAGAAGGATAGGAAAAAGAAATATCATGAAAAGCGACAGATTGTTTCACTGAATGGATATTCGCCGGAAGGTTGTTCTGCAAGGGTGCTTCTCCCCTGAAGCTTTTCAGTTCATGACAAATCAGTTCTACGCCGGCTTTGGTAAAATGCATTGCCTGAAGACTGGAAATGATCCTGTTTGCAGATGGAAGCATCCTTAACGCGGCAAAAAGAAAGATGCTTAACGATGGCAGGACAGAACCTATCGTGCTCCCCCTGAATAATACAACCATGGAAAGCAATGCAATACTTACGATCAGTACAAATTCAAGATACCCTCTCTGGGCCTGCTGGATAAACTGCACTTTTTGATGTATGGTAAAGAACGATTTGGTGGAACTGTCAAATTTATCAGCAAAATATTTTTCCTTGTTAAATAATTTCAACTCAGACACACCGGTAAACCCCTGCAATAAATTTTTTGTCCGAGCCCCATCATACTCCTGTCTCTCTTTACCCCATTTCGATATTTTCCTTTTTGAAAAACTAAAAAGAAGATAACTTACCCCACCTACAAAAAAGAAAACCACTGAAGCCCCGTACGGCTCAAGAATGAAGATGGTTACAACCACTCCGATAAGTACAGAGATCTCTGTTTGTACAAACATTAAATTCTGAACAAACCCGGTAACAGAATTCACTTCCGACTGAACATTTCTCATTAAGATCGCAGAATTCTTATCCAGGAAGTACGCGTACGGCTGGAATAAATACCCTCTGTTAAGGCGTGATGAAATATTATAGGATATGCCTGTTGTAAACTCCGTCTGTTTCCAAATTAAAAAAGAGAGGAACAGGGTTTTGATCAGATAAAATAAAACAAAGCTGCCCAGGACCCAAAGGATCAAATAAGTGTTTGAGACATTCCCTGTCAGATTTAAAACGAAGCGAATGAATATATTTTTATTGGCATGATCGATATCGGTGAACACATTAACCAGGGGCACCAGCATACCCAACCCAACGGATTCGAAAAGAACCCCTACAATCAGGTAAAGCTGTAACAGAACCGCTTTCTTCTTGAATTTTCTATCAAAGATCGAGAGCAGTTTTTTTATTACTTCAAAATTCATTTACAAATTTTATGGCTGGATTCTTTGGGGTTACAGAAAGAACTAATTAAGTATGTAACAAAACATGGCTCTGCCAGCCTTACTCACAGAATAAGTACAATTCTTTACCAAATTTAACCTGAATATTCTTAGGTGGCTAATATTTGTTAACAAGCGGAATTCCCTGAGAAGACAACAATAATCGTTTCAGATTTTTTGCCGCCCATTCCGGGTATGGAACACCTTCAGGCTATTAACGAATTTAAAGTTAAATCATTGTGACTGGCCGATAGAAACGGCATTGAGAAAAAAGGAAAACTGTGTTCCGTGATTATAAGGACTGCAACAAACAGCTTGCATGTGCCACCAACCCTTCTTTCCTTCCCACAAAACCCATGGTTTCTGTGGTAGTGGCTTTGATGGAAATGTCTTTGATGGAAATATGAAGGAGCCCGGCGATCGTTTCCTGCATGGCCGGTACAAAAGGCTTGATCTTCGGGGCTTCCAGGCAAAGGGTGGAGTCTATATTTACGATGGTATATCCCTCTTTCGTGATCAGTTCATAGGTTCTGGCCAACAGGATCTTGCTGTCGATATTCTTGAATTCCGACGAGGTATCCGGAAAATGAACACCGATATCTCCCAGACAGGCGGCCCCTAATAAAGCATCACAAATCGCATGGAGCAATACATCTGCATCGCTGTGGCCTAACGCCCCTTTATCATGCGGGATCTTGACACCACCGATAAACAGGTCGCGCCCGCTTACCAGTTGATGAAAATCTATGCCATACCCGATTCTTAAACCCATCTGAAAGCCATATTAGTTATCGAAAATGTTATTTATCCTCTGCGCTGGCAAGGTTAAAAATGATACCGAAACGCAGGGTATTGGATAATGGGTTACGCGTAACACCACTACCCGAAGGTACCAGGTATGAAAAGTTGATACTCATCTGGTCGAGGTTGAACCCGGCACCCACTGAAAAGAATTTACGGTTGCCCCTGTTCTTGTTCTCATAAAAATAGCCCGCCCTTACAAAGAACTGCTCATTATACGCATACTCTGCACCCAGTGAAGCCTGCAGAGAGTTCAGCTGGTTACTGCCATCGCTGAAGGATTTCATCCAGCTGGATACCACACTGGTGCTCCTGTAATCCGCCAGCTTGGCTGAATCGATCACATAATTACCGGTTGCCACAGGTGCTGAAGGAACCAGCAGTTTATTGATATCCAGACCAAACGTTACTTTATTGCTTTCGTTGATCACCTTAGCATACGAAAGGCCCAGGCCCAGGTTCGCAGGTATATAATCTTTATTACGAGAGTCGTTGGTGTAGCCGATCTTACTGCCGAGGTTACTCAATACCACACCCCAGTTTAATCCTTCTCCGGCCTCATCAATCCCATGATAATAGAGTGACACATCACCTGCCACTGCATTTCCGGCTTTGTACACTACACCGGTTCCCACATCGCCGGTTACCAGTCTCGAATTGATATAACGTAATGCCACCCCAATACTCAGCCTTTCATTCAGGATCCTTGAATAGCCGGCATCTATCGAAAATTCGCTTGGTTTTACGGTATTGAGGATATTACCGGAATAATCGGTCAACTGAATATTACCCAGGCTAAAATACCGGAGTGAGCTCGAGATCGCCTGCTGATCATCAAGCTTATGGTAGAACGCCATGCTGGCAAGAAATACATCTGTTAAGCCAAGGTCTTTTAACCAGGGCGTATAGTTTACAGCAATGGCTGTATTCTTTTTGGCAAAGGGCACTTTGGCCAGGTTCCAGAAAGGGGCATTGGCATCGGGTGAAGTGGCAATGGCCAGATCGCCCATACCACCTGCACGGGCATCAGGAGAAATACGAAGGAAGGGCACGGCTGTTGAAACGATATTAATAGAATCGGCCTGTGCCAGCAAGGAACCCACGCTGAAAACGGTAAGCGTTAGCCCGATAAAGATCTTTTTCACTATTTGACTCATCAAAATGGATTTGATTTAGAATTTGATAAACATAAGAGCACTAAATCATCGCTACCGTTTGCCGTGTAAAAAAAGATAGTTATTCCCTTCTTTACACAACGATCACCATTGCAGATCTCTTTGAAAATCAACAATACGACAACAAATGATATTAATGAAACATTTAAACTAAAAGAACCTTAAAAAATAAAAAGTAGAGATCAAACCATTCAGATATGTTTAGAGGATAATCAACTGTTGGGTGTTTTGCACCTGGCTTCCACCGGCAACAACAATTACCCTGTAAATATATATACCTTTTTTGAGTTTCGCACCGGACTGGTCATCGCCGGACCAATTAATCTCGCAATTACGGGTGCCGCCTGTGTTCAGGACCCGGTGTATCTTCTTAACCTGGGCACCGGTTTCTGTATAAATATCAATGGTTATATCCAGATCGGTGTTGGGCTGGTTATGTTCAAAAGCAAGTGTGGTTGAATTCGTAAAAGGATTGGGGTAATTGCGCACATTTCCTATCTGTAATACAACCTGTTTGACCACGATAAAATCAAGCGTTACCTCGCTGGAATTATTGGCCACATCCCAGGCTTTGATCCGGATACTGTGCTTACCCTCGGATAAGACGGGCAATTGAAACAACACCTGTCCCTCCTGGTAACTATCCTGTACGGCCGTATAAAAGTTATTCAATATCAATACGTTACGTTCATTTCCATCCAGAACGGCCGTTATATCATGGCCAATCCCGTTCCCGGAAGTACTGATGCCGGATGAATCGTAGAGTTTGACCAATAATACCGGGTTCTCATTCGTAAGGCCACCATTTTGAAACTTATCGTCATTCAGGAAAGGTTTGATCACAGGCCCCGTATTATCTGCCAGAATGTTACCCGCCCCACCTATATAAAAGGAAGTATTCACCCCATTGGCATCCTGCCGGCCATCATCTGCATAAAGGCTGACCCTTCCCTTGCCTGCCTGGAAATTGATATCCTTGGGAACAATGAAGGTGAAGCGAAATTTTCCGTTGGTTACGGTTGCATTACCCTTGTATAAAATGCCGGTTTGCTGACTGAAACCGGTTACGGGACTGGATGGATCATTTCCTAAAGTTTTTACGGTTTGGGCCTTGTCGTACACGGTTGGCCTAACCGTTCCGTTAAATCCCGTCACCGGTATCCCCTGTGCATCTGTTACCAAGCCTTCGAATGTATATTTTCCAAGTGCCCGTAAGGTATCTGAACCGCTGATGGGGTTTCCGTTCACGGCAGACAATTGTAACCTGAGTTGCGGAAAAGCCAGTTGCATAGCAGGATCACCCAGAAGGGTAAATTTCCTGTTATTCAACACATCGCCTGTAGCTGTGGCTGTATAATTCTTGGCACGTCTGACCGATTCGCCAAGGGTAAGGTATTGGCCATTCGGTTCCGGTTTTAATGCGATCTGTAGATAGTTATCATTGATCACACGGTTACTGTAGGCAAACACAAGTCTTGTGGTGGTGAGTAATGCAATCGCCCCGTTGTTATTGCCTGTTAAGATCCCTGAGCCAAGAGAATTTTTAGCCGGGTCATCATGCGGGGCAAAATCGCAACTGGCAGTAATAAAGAGCGGTAATTTATCCGGGTTATTAAACCGGTTCAGTTCATCCTGTGTAAGTACCGCTTCTTCTGCCAATCGCTGGTAATTACCATGGCCGCTGTAATTAAAGATCAGTGTACCGTTAAACACCCGGTTAACGATCGCATCATTCACAGCAGGATATCTGGCACCACCGCTACTGCTTACCAACGGGTATGCATCGAGATAGATCTTGTTCTGATTGATCAAAGCATTGGCCAGGCCCGCATTGGCTGAAACCGTTTCCGCATCCTGCAGATGAAGGTCCTGGTCCTGGTCATCTGCCACAAAAACAGATTCATTACGCCAGGAGCCCAAACCTGTTTTATCATGATAACGAATGATCTTATCGACCATTTGTTTAGCCTCTGCCATATTACGTGCCGGTATCCGGCCGATGCCGATATCGAGATTGGCCGATGGATCATTCAGATTGAGATCTTCCTTATCATCCAGAAAGCCAAAAAAATCATCAGAGGTATAGGTGTTCAGCGGATCCAGCGAATTGAAGCTTTCATAGCCGGGCACCAGGTTGCTGTTACCTGTGATCCGCGATTTATAATCATAGGAAGCCCCACCGAACAGCAACAGGTATTTAGGCCTTTTGGCAGGATCTGTACCTGCTTTATCGTAATACATTTTCACAAAATCGCGCAGTGAAACGGGATCGGATACCCCTCCGCCAAATTCAAGAAAGATCTGTTCAGTGGTGGCGATCACTGTTTTAAACCCATCATGCTGTAAATGAAAGGCAGCAAGCCTTTGCGCCTCTGCAAGCAAAGAACTGTGTGTGATGATGAGCAGATCTGCCGTATTTGCATTATGCAGGTTCTGGTTATTGATCTTACCCATGGAAAGGGGCGACAGAAGATTCGAATTATTATACGCCACATACTCCCTTAACCGCGATGCATGGTTACTGAAAGAAGTTTGGGTACCGCTAACAGTTACATTCATTTTTACCGGTTGCAACGCATCTGTAATATCCCAGACAGCTATTCCGGCCCCTGCATTGCCGATCTGGTAATTGGCAATGGCACCGTTGCTTACAGATGCCCAATCGCGAAAGAATAAAGTATTGGTCCCATTAACGGAAAGGTTTCTCCTGCCATATACTTCAAACCAGTTTAACCAACCCTGTGCCCCTGAAGTTGCGGTTGTAAAATTGAAGGAAAGTGACAGGCTGCTTTGGGATGCAGATACTGGGGTTCGCTGGATAGATTCTGTGGCATATTCATCCAGAAAATTACCGGATACGGGCCTGATGTTTACGGTTTGTGCAGTTTGGCCGTTCAGTTTTACAGAAAAACTACTTCCGGCACCCACGGTTCTTCCGGCAAGGTCTGTAACCACAGTTACCGGTTGGGTAAGTACCAGTCCGGGCCAATCAAGGGCAAAAGACCGGGTAAGTGTGCCACCGGGATTACTGTTGAACTCCTCCCCATACCATTCTTTTCCGCTGTTGAGCAGGTTTACCTGATCGTTTTCATAAAAATATCTTTCATTATAGGAATTAACGGTAATGCCGGGCTGGCTTTGTGGTAATTGAGCAGAGATCCTTTTACCATTTCCTCCAATATTTATGTAGTAAAAAGCCGTGTCTGTGTAAAGATTTTTTCTGTGCCGGAAGCTTTGGTTGAGGCTATCCTTATCCCAGGCATGCGGGCCGGGTGCATAAAAAACAAAATAATCTGTCCCGTTAAAAAGGCCGTCGCCGCCATCTACCATCTCAATGGCATTCTCAAAAAGATCATCGATGCGGGGTGCTGCATTGTTTTCAGATAACATGGCCCCGCCATTCCCATATAAACGGATAGAAGCACTCGAAAGCCCGCCGGTACTGATTCCCAGGGAGCTGAGCATGGCCACATCCACCTTATACATCCCCTCCTGTTTTACGCCGATCTTGTACCAGTTTCCGGTTGCCAGCACAGAATTGGGCGCATAAACCCTTTGGGCAGGCAACTGTCCAAACAAAAGAAACGTTATCAGAACCGGTATCAGTGATCGCCCAAAACGCATATAAACTTAAGATCGTATATAATGAGGCAGCAGTTGCCGCCAATCTTGAATCATGTTTAAAATTAGGCTTTTGCTAACATCAAAGGCCGACAGCATTTTACATCATTAATAGAAATCTTATATATTCGCATAGACGTTTTTCCGATAATCCGAAGAAAACCCTATTTCAAATTCAATCTATTGAAAATGCAGTTATTGACAACCACCAGAAATTTCGTTTTGCTTCTGGCCGTGGCAGGTTCTGTGGCATCTTGCAGTATCTTAAAAAAGAAGAAGGAAAAATCCACTGCAACCGGATGGAATTACAATGATAAGGACCAGGGCAATTTTACCGTTGCCAAACCCCAGGATATCAAAACAGCACCGGGCCTGGTGTTTGTTCAGGGTGGTACATTTACCATGGGTGCTGCTCAGGAAGATGTAATGGGCGACTGGAACAATGTACCCAGAAGGATCACTGTTAACTCATTCTTTATTGATAAGACCGAGGTAGCCAACGTTCACTACCGCGAATACCTGTATTGGCTGGAAAATGTATTTGGACAGGCGGGTATGGATTCTGTGGTTGACCAGGCTAAACCCGACACATTGGTTTGGAGAAGCGAACTGGCTTTCAATGAGCCTTATGTAGAATATTATTTCCGTCACCCTTCCTATAACTATTACCCGGTGGTAGGTGTAAGCTGGAAACAGGCCAACGAGTACTGTATCTGGCGTACTGACCGTGTAAATGAATTGACCTTGATGAATAAGGGTTTTCTTGATAAGAGAAGCCAGATCAAAAAAGAGTTGAACGGTGCGGGACAGGATAACTTCAACAGCAAAGCCTATATTATGGGCGAATACCAGGCAACACCGGGTAAAGAAGCCACTTCCAAAAGCAATCCTTTGAAAGATGCACAGGGAAGGCCCAGAACTACGGTGAAGTTTGAGGATGGAATTTTATTTGGCGATTACCGCCTGCCAACAGAGGCTGAGTGGGAATATGCCGCTTACGGTTTCATTATGCAGAACCCGCAAAAGAAGACCAAGAAGGGAACCCGTGGTGAAGAGGTTATTTCCAACAAACAGATCTATGCCTGGAAGAATGATGGTTTTGATAATATCCGTTACACCAAGAAAAGTGCTTTCCAGGGTGCTTTCTTAGCCAACTTTAAACGTGGTGCCGGTGATAACATGGGTATCGCAGGTGGTTTGAACGATAACGCCGCTATCCCTGCTGAAGTAACTTCATTTGTACCGAATGGTTTTGGGATCTATAATATGAGCGGAAACGTGAATGAGTGGGTTCAGGATGTTTATCGTCCGATCACCAATGCCGGTGAAGATGATTTTAACCCATTCCGTGGTAATGAATTCAAGAAAGTGGATATGACCGGTGGTGCAGGTAACCTGAGAGATGAGAAAGGCCGTATCAAATACGTACCGGAATCAGATTCTGCTTTACGTAACAGAAGGAACTATCAAAAATCATATGCTACGAATTACCTCGATGGTGATTCTACGAGCAATGCGATATATAATTATGGTATCACCACTTTGATCAACGACAAATCAAGGGTGTACAAAGGCGGAAGCTGGAACGACAGGGCTTACTGGTTAAGTCCGGGTGCACGCCGGTTCCTGGATGAAGAACTGAGTACGATGACATTGGGTTTCCGTTGCGCTATGAACCATTATGGTGCGCCGGAGTCAACTTCCAAGAAGTCACAAACCGGGACTTTCTTTCCTTCACGCCGAAACAAGAGATAAGGAAAAGGTAGATTACAGCAAAAAGCCATCCTCTTAGAGGGTGGTTTTTTATTTTAATGAGTGCATGAGTGATTGATAGAATGAGTGACTGGTTTTATTGGAAAGGATTGAATAAGTTTGAATAAATATTTCAGCGTGACGATTCCTGAATTGTATACAATATTTAAGCAGTATCCTTCTGTACAGACAGATACAAGAAAGCTAAAGAGTGGCGATATTTTTTTTGCGTTGAAGGGGCCGAATTTTAATGCAAATGCTTTTGCTTTTCAGGCTTTAGAGAGTGGCGCAGCTTATGCGGTAGTGGATGAAGATCTCCATACCGATGATCAGCGGATCATTCAGGTGGATGATGTGTTGACTGCCTTGCAGGATCTTGCCAAATTCCATCGGGAACAGTTTACGGTTCCTTTTATTGCTATTACGGGGAGCAATGGAAAAACTACCAGCAAGGAATTGATCTATGCGGTACTTGCTGCACATTATACAACGTATACAACGCAGGGAAATCTTAATAACCATATTGGCGTGCCGCTTACATTACTCAGTGTGAAACCGGATGCAGCGATGGCTGTGATAGAAATGGGCGCCAATCACCAGAAAGAAATTGAAGGCTATTGCCGCTATACACAGCCCACCCATGGTGTGATCACCAATTGCGGAAAAGCACACCTGGAAGGATTTGGCGGTGTGGAAGGAGTAAGAAAAGGAAAGGGCGAGTTATACGATTTTCTCCGGGCACATCATGGAACGGCTTTTGTGTATGCCGATTATGATTATCTGCAGCCGATGAGCAAGGGTATTGAACAAATCGTCAAGTATGGTATGTCTGAAGGATGGGTGCAAGGCAGGATCCTTTCTAATGAACCATTTCTGGAAGTGGGTATTACTGCCGGAATGGAAACGGTTTCTTCTATCAAAACACAATTGGTTGGCGATTATAACCTGCCCAATATTTTATGTGCCGTTACCATTGGCAAGTATTTTTCAGTTCCGGAAGAAAAGATCAAAGCTGCCATTGAAAATTATGCCCCTTCCAACAGCCGCTCGCAATTAATACAACGCGGTACCAATTCCATTATACTGGATGCTTATAATGCCAACCCAACCAGTATGAAAGCTGCCATTGAAAATTTCGCTCATTTATCGGCAACAAAAAAAGTATTGATGCTGGGTGGCATGATGGAATTAGGATCAGAAAGTATTGAAGAACATATTGGCATTGCTAACCTGATCAAACAATACCATTGGGATGATGTGGTACTGGTAGGTGGTGATTTTGCAAAGATCGATCATGGCTTTACCTACTTCCCAAATTCTACAGAAGCCAAAACATGGTTTGATCAGCAAGGTTTTGAAAATACACATATACTGATCAAGGGCTCCAGAAGTATGCAGATGGAACGCATTTTAAGTTAGAAAACAAATTCCAAAATTTCCCAATTTCAAAATTCCAAAATCCTTATAAAAGGATTAAGTACCTTTGCACTCCAATCAATCAGTTATCATGCCGGAGTCAAAGAAAAGATATTACCTGGGTGCCGTTTTCACCAATCGTTGCCCCAGGTGCAGAGAGGGAAAGGTTTTTGTAAAGAACGGTGCTTATGCAAAGAACAGCACAGAAATGCACCAGAACTGTCCGGTTTGTGGCCAACCCACCGAGATTGAAGTAGGTTTCTATTATGGTACTGGTTATGTAAGTTATGCCCTGAGTATTGCTTTGCTTGCTGCCAGTTTTGTGGCCTGGAAAGTTTTGATCGGAGTCACTTTTTCTATCGACGATAACCGGATCTTTTACTGGATGGGTATTTCATTTGCACTCTTATTTTCGTTACAACCGGTGTTGATGCGGATGTCGAGGGTGTTATGGTTAAGCTGGTTTGTAAAATATGACCCCAAATGGAAAGAGCATCCGATAAAGCAGCCGGAGAGGATTGTGCCGGAGCAGATGAATAATTGGTGATGCTGAATGCTGAATGCTGAATAAAAACATTTGTAAAAGGAGAAAGGTTCGCAGTGTTGCGAACCTTTCTCCTTTTATTTTGAAAATGATTCTTTCAATTTACTTTGTCCATTCTGCGATGGAATCCGTGTTCATTTTGATGTAGTCGGCATTATTGGCCGCGGTGGCTTTTTCGAGGGATTTTTTAGCGGCAACGATGGCTTGTTTTTTATCGCCTGATTTTGCCAGTATCTGGGATTGCAGTCTCAGGTTAGCCATAGTCTCTCCCATTGATACTGCTTTGTTGATATAGGTTAATGCATCTGTAATACTTTCATTATTATCAAAGTAATAACGGGCCATTGCATTATACTCACCCTGTGTTGGGCCGGCCAGCTTCTGTTTGATCTGGTTCATCACCTTGCTTCTCACATCGTGCACCAGCTGAAGTTTTACAGTGGCATTGTCCCAGGCAAATACCAGGCTGCAGCTATTGCTTTTGAGGTCGCTGGTACTGATCGTAAAGGTTTCCACTTTAGGAAGGTTTCTTTCTACGGGTACTGCAATTCGCAGCACATCATCCTTTGGCAGGTAGTTGGTATAACTTACCGCCGGGTTCTTATTGAAAATAATTTCCCAACTGGTTTTTCCAGGCTTTGATAAAATGATATAGGTTCCTCTTGGCAAGCCCTTACCATTGATCGTTAATGAGTCATTGGCAGTGAAAGTGGTTGGCGAGTTCGCTCCGGTGCGCCACAGGCTATCAAACGGAAGGATATTCCCGAATATCACCCGGCCATTTACACTGGGACGGCTGTATTCCATTTTAATTTCCGTTAACCCGAATTTCTGCGTGAAGCTTGCTCCCGGACTAGGCGCAGGAACATCAATCTGTGCATTTGCTGTCTGTACAGCGATCATCAAAACCAATGCGTAAACGATCTTTTTCATGTGTTTAGTTTTAAAAAATGGCGTTGGGCAATATACGATAGGGAATTGGGTTTTTGATTTTTTTCCGGGAGTGTCCATAGTCGATAGTCCATGGACCATAGCCAAGCCTGTCACAAAAGGAAACCGATACTTTATTAAGGAGTTTTATGGAATCCTGGGTTTCCGGTTTTATCAGACTCATGAATAATCGTCATACCATGGACCATGGTCTATGGACTATGGACTGGTCTACCAACAAAAAAGGGCTCACACGAATGCGAACCCTTTTTCTATAAAAAGCGATTACTTAGAAATTATACTTCACACCCAACTGTCCCTGCCAGCGTGAGTTGATAGGGTCTACTGTGTAGTAGTTACCATTCAAACCTGCAGGTTTTACGAAATTGAAAGTTGGTACATATCCTGTTGCAGGGGCTCCCGGTGCTTTACCGTTTGCATCTGTTACAAATTTCAGGAAGTTAACCGTGTAGTTATTCAGGTTGGTTACGAAAGTAACATGGCCCAGGCTGTTATCGATCAGGTTCAGCACATTGAACACATCCAGGCTGATCTGTAAGGTTTGTTTGCTGTTGGTCTTGCTGAGCTTGAACTCGTGCATGATCTTCAGGTCCAGCTCATGGTTCCATGGTGTTCGCATTCCGTTACGTTCTGCGTACTGGCCGCGGCGTGTGCTCAGGTATTTGTCGTTGGTGATCAACGCATCCAGATCTGACCACTGCTGTGCTGCTGTATAGGTACCATTGTCCTTCAGATTTGCATCTGCCTGCGTTTTGGGAACATAAGGCAATGCAGCATTGGTACCTGAACCGAATGGTGCTGATTGGTATACCAGGCTGTAAGGACTTCCTGAAACACCTGAGTAGAAGAATGATAAAGAAGTTGAATTCATTGCATTCCAGATCAGGTTGCCACTCCAGGTTGCTACGATACGGCTGCGCAGATCAAAGTTTGAATAAGCGAGCTGAGAATTACTTGGTGTGATAGAAGGGTTTACGTTAAAGCTGCTCTCCCATGAGTTACGGATACCATTGGTGATATCTTTACTCACACCATAAGTATAGGCTGCACTCCAGTTCATGTTAAACTGGTGCTTACCGATAGCCAGGTTATTGGTTGTTTTTGATAATTGTGCGGTGATATTGTAACGGTATCCTTCGCTGGTATTTGTCAGATAATAAATATTAGAATACGCAGCATTATATTTTCCACCTACATATACCGGTGTTTGTGTTGGGCCTGAACTGAAATAAGCCACAGAATCTTTCAGGTTGATCTGCTCATACTTCACATCATAAACAGTCTTGGTATATAAGAAGTCAGCTGTGAACTTGTATCCTTTTCCGAATTTATAATCTACAGCGATATTGCTTCTCCAGACAGTTGGCAATTTGAAGTTATTATCAAACACATCGATCTCCCTGGTTGCGCTTCTTGATGTACCACCATATTTGGTAACGGTATCTTTCAGTCCGGCAGGGTTGATGGCCAAAGGAACGGTTTGTCCAGCAGCAGGTCCATTCCAGTCGATATTACCATAGGTACCACCGCTCAAAGTATAGGCATATCCATACCAGGCAAAAGGAACACGGCCGGTGAAGATACCTGTACCGCCTCTTACTACTACGGTCTGGTCGCCTTTCACATCATAGTTAAATCCTAATCTCGGAGAAACCGTTACCCTTGAAGGCAGTTTGCCGGTAAGATCTTTAAAAGCTGTATTTGTATAAGTAGGATTTGCTGATACATAGCCAGCTGAATTGGTGGTTGCCAATGCAGGATCCAGGTAAGGTTGTGCACCTACAAATGAATAATCGAAACGGATACCGGGAGATAATTTGAATTTCTTGCTCACAGTGATCTCATCCTGTGCATACACACTTGATAAACCAACGGTGAATGGGTTTGGTGGGTTATTATAGATCTCATCCCTTGTTCCGCCCAATTTAGGATCAGTTACGAAAGCGCCACGGATACGGCTTGGGTTATCAGCCAGGAAACTGGCCAAACCACGTGAATATTCCCATCTTCCGTTATAAGAGTTGATGAACCCGTAAGTTAATTTATAGAATTCGTTATGTGTACCAAAAGTGAATTTGTTGATACCTTTTGTTACAGTTACATTATCACTGATCTCAAAAGTCTGTTGCTTCAGGTTATAGATAGACGCTTCTCTCCAGGTTCCCAAAGTGATACGGCCATTGTCAATATCTATATAAGGAGCCAATGGTTTAGGAAAATCCCTGTACTCATGCACATTGATATAACTCACATTGAACTGGTTGCTTACATTATTGCTGAATTTTGTTTTCAGTTCTGCAGTAAGGTTCAGGTTCTTGGTATACTGTGTAAAATCTGTTGATCCAAACTGGAAATTGTTGGAAGACCTTTCGAGGTTATTACCCGATCCATTGGTATAGATACCACGAACGGTTAACGTATTTTTCTTATCGAGGTTGAAATCCAGTCTTCCGAAAACCTTATCACTCTTGGTGAATACTTTGTAAGCACCGAGGTAGCTTCCGGGATCGTAACCATACTTGGTCTGTAACTGGTTAGCGATCTGCTGTGCTTCCGTTAAAGTGATGGCTGCACCGGGATCGCCGATATTGTAGGTTGTTGGTTCCTGTCTTTCTGTATGTTCATAGTTAAGAATAAAGAAAGCTTTGTTCTTAACGATCGGGCCTCCAATGGTAGCACCATATTGGTAATCATAAAAATCAGCACCGATTTTAGATTTGGTTCCGTCTACACTTTTTCCAACCAAACTCTGGTTACGTCCGTATGAATAAATAGAACCATGAAAATCATTGCTTCCGCTTTTGGTTACCGCATTCACACTACCGCCGGTAAAATTACCGATCTTAACATCGTAGGGAGATAACTGCACCTGTACTTCCTGTATCACATCCAGGCTATAAGGGTTGGTACGTGTACCTGAACCCGCAGCACCGGATTGTCCGCCGCCACTCACACCACCGGCTGAGTTACTGAAACCAAATGCATCATTATTGATCGCCCCATCGATGGTTAAATTGTTATAACGGAAATTACTTCCCGCAAAAGAGTTGTTGTTGGATTGAGGTGTTAAACGCGTAAAATCAGATAAGCTTCTGCCCAGTGTTGGCATGGTGGTTAACTGACGGCTTCCGATGGTAACACCACCGGGAACGGTCTTACGTCCGGCAGAAGTAACCGTTACCTCTGTCAACTGGTTTGAAGCTTCTGTCAAAGCAACTTTTACATCAGGGTTAGCACCCAGGCTCAGGTTCACATCATGAAATACCTGTTCTTTATACCCTACAAATGAAAACTTGATGGTATAAGGGCCACCGGGTTTTAAGTTGGTAATATAGAATATACCCTTACTGTTGGTTTGCGTGGTACTGGTATAATTGGTAGGCTCGTACTTTACGGTTACAATAACGCCGCTCACAAAAACCCCTTTCGCATCGGTGATCTGTCCGCCAAGGGTAGAAGTTGTTTCCTGGGCGAATAGTGTTGCAGGAGCCAGAAATATGGCCATAATGGTTAACACTGCAAGCATCTTCTTTAACATAGTATTCTGTTTTATTTGATGCTGCAAAGTTGAATCCGCTATGTTACCGCAATGTTAACTCAAGGTTACCTACGTGTTAACAAACCGCTTATGGCCGGACCCTGATTTTGGCAAATCCTGGCTATACTATTTACAAAAGGCTTAATTTCAGCCTATTAAAGACCAACTTCAACCCAATGGATACGCATCTGCACCACGACTATCATAGCCACAAAGAAGAGCATCTTACCAGTTCTGAGATCCTGACAGATATTGTTATTGGCATGTCGGACGGCCTCACCGTACCCTTTGCGCTTGCCGCCGGTTTGAGTGGTGCCGTAAAAGATGTACACCTCATCATTGTGGCCGGTATCGCAGAAATTGCAGCGGGTTCTATTGCCATGGGCCTGGGTGGTTACCTGGCAGGCAAGACCGAGCAGGACCATTATGCCAGTGAGCTGAGAAGGGAATATGATGAGATCGAACGCCTCCCACATGTGGAAACGGAAGAAGTGCGAGTATTTTTTGAAGGGCTCGGATTGAGTAAAGAAGTTCAGGACAAAGCCACTGCCGAACTCATTAAAGACAAGGACCGCTGGGCCGATTTTATGATGAAGCATGAACTGGGATTGGAAAAGCCGGATCCGAAAAGAGCGAGAAAGAGTGCGTTTAATATTGGTGTATCTTATATAGTGGGTGGATTTATCCCATTAAGCCCCTATTTTTTTGTGGAGGATGGTATTGCAGGTTTGAAAATATCTGCCATGGTTACCCTGGCCTGTTTATTCATATTCGGTTATTTCAAAAGCAAACTTACCGGTACCAATCCATGGAACGGTGCATTTAAAGTGGCCATCATTGGTGCGATAGCTGCAGGTTGTGCGTTTGGGATCGCGAAATTGATAGAGGGGTAGTTTTTGTCACAGAGGACATAGATCATCACGAAAGAAGGCTGTAGCGGATTCGCTTCACGCATCATTTTATCTGCTTTGATTGTCAAGTGTAAGCATCATTGATTTTAGAACCGGTTATTATGAAACTGAAATCAGAAACCCTTACGTTAAAAGATATTGCAAAGGCATTGAACCTGTCTGTGGCTACGGTATCGAAGGCCGTGAGGGACAGTCATGAGATCAGTGATGCCACCAAGAAGCTGGTGAACGATTATGCCAGCAAACACAATTACCGCCCCAACCTGATGGCGCAGATGTTGCGGCATAAGAACGGAAGAAGTATCGGCGTGATCATCGGCGCAATTCCCAATAGTTTTTTCAGTGATGTGCTGAACGGAATGGAATCCATCACGTACCAGAAAGATTATCATATCATCATTACCCAAAGCCTGGAATCATCAGAACGCGAACAAAAGAATTTGAAACACCTTACCTGGCGTGCGGTGGATGGATTGCTTGTATCCCTTTCTGCAGAAACCACATCCGTGGATCATTTTAAAGAAGTACATGAGTCGGGCATCCCCATTGTTTTTTATGACCGGGTAACCGATGAGATCAAAACGCACCAGGTAGTGTCCGACAATATCGACGGAACCTATAAGGGAACCATGCACCTGATCAAAAACGGCTATACCAGGATCGCACATATTACCAGTTCGAAAGAACTGTCCATTACCAAAGAGCGTTTACTCGGTTATGAGAAAGCATTGAAGGACCAAGGCATTCCGCTTAACCAGGACTATATCAAATACTGTAAACATGGCGGTAAAGAAATT
>CBHRAM010000002.1:0-43997 GCA_966076165.1 uncultured Chitinophagaceae bacterium | reverse complement strand
AAAGCTTCGGGCAGGTCGTCTTTTTCGTCAAAATGGTCAATAATGCGCTCAAAAGCGTCCTCCTCCAAAAAAGTGTGTGATCGCCCGTTTTTGAGGTTCGAGTATTGTCTGAGTAGTTCTTTTAGCTCTTCGCGGTCTTCGCGGTACGGATTTTCTCGCATGGGCTATTAGGTTTATACAATTTAGGACTAAAAAGCGATTATTTTTTGCCCGGACCGTAACTTTTTGGACTTATTAACGTATAGTTAATAAAATCAGAATTGTGTATTTATTAATAAACACCTATTTTTGAATCAAATGAAAACAAGACAGTATATTAAAAAAGCCTCATTTGTTGCCCTTCTTGCGATGGGTATACAGGTAGCTTATGCTGCGTTTTCATTCACGGGTATTGCTGATGAGAAGACCAAAAACAGTAAATATTCCCTGAAAAACCTGAGTACTTTAACACATAAAGGTTTATCCTTTTCTTCGCTGAAATCAAGCCTGCAGTTCAAAGGCACCCAATTATCAAAAGACGGCCAGGGCAATGCTGAAATGAATTCCATGCTCCGTTATGATAATGGGAACACCACTTATGTCTATCCTTATAAGTTCAAAGTAAAGGCGCCTAAGTTTAAAACGCCTGCTCCTGTTCAGAACTAATTCAACAATCTGTAACCGCTGGTTGGAATATCAAATCTGGATGCCTGTACGGGGCTGAGGTTAATTTTTGTGGCTGTATACCTGATCTTCTTGCTTTCCGCTTCCTGCGATTCAAACTCCATCACAAAACCCGGAATATCTTTAAACTGGTATTCAAACTCTTTTACAGAAGGCACAATGGCCGTAGCATAGAATAAAGTGAATGCACTGCCATCTTTCAACTGGATCACTGCTTTCTTACACTCATAACCCAGTATGGTCTTGGTTTCGTTATTCGCCAGCGAAACCGTCATCCCATCATATTTCTTATTCTCAGCGGCCCATGTTTTTGCATCCATCTTTGTCATGAACTTGTTGTTCCCAAACTCCCTTAATATCACCGCACTGCCAGTTGTTTTGCTATATAGAAGCGATTGTGTGAATGAAGGGCTCACCAAATCCGAACGGCTTTCATTACCGCGGATATACACCGTTTTGGTACTCGCTTTCAATGACTCATTTACATCCTTGTTACTCGTCTCATCCGTACTGATCGCATAGGTAACCGTACAATCCGCCACCACCCGGGTTTGGGACATGGCAGTTGCAAACATGAACAGGGATGCGGTGATAGATAGAAATATTTTCATAAGAAGCGGATTGAGTTATTTTGGAATTAGGAAATTGGGAAATTGGGAAATTGAAAGAAAAAATTTCCCAATTTCCCAATTCCAAAATTTCCCAATATTCTTCTATTTCTTATTCGTCTTGTCCTTCAGGTCCTGCAATTTTTTCTGGCTTTCCATCATTTGGTCGTAACGCTCCTGCCATTTGCTTTTCTTTTTAGGGGCTTTGCGTTTTTCGTCTATTTTGGCCAGGATCTTATCGTGATCAATGATATAGTTCTGTATCACAAATTGCAGGCCTAAAGTGATCACGTTAGACACGGTATAATACCATGTTAAGGCCGAAGGCAATTTATTAAAGATGAACAATAGCATGAAAGGAAAAATATACGGCATGTATTTCAACGCAGGGTTATCCTGGGTTGGGGTCATGCTCATATTATAGATAGAGATCAGGAAGCTGGTCAATACCGCTGTAATGGTAAATAAGCTGATATGATCACCAAAAGCCGGGATGGTAAAGGGTAAATGGGCGATCGAATCGTAAGAAGAGAGATCCGGGCTCCATAAAAAGGATTGCCCCCTCAATGCAATATTCGAGTTAAAGAAACTATACAAGGCAAAGAAGATCGGGATCTGTAACAAAGCCGGGATACAGCCTCCTAATGGGTTTACACCCGCTTCCCTGAAGAGTTTCATCTGCTCCATCGCAAAACCCTGCTGATCGGCTCCGAATTTCTTTTTCAGGCCATCCAGTTCGGGGCGTAACACTTTCATCTTGGCACCACTCAGGTAACTGGTATAGGTTAATGGGGCAGTTACCAGACGGATAAACAAGGTGAGCAACAATACTACCCATCCAAAATTCTTGACAAATTTTGCAAAGAAATCAAACACACTCATGATGATGTATTTGTTGATAGGGCGTACAAAAGAATACATATCACGTCCCAGGTTCACGATCTTATCCATTTCGGGAGCCTGTTTCTTCAGGATCGTATAATCACTGGGTCCGAAGTATAACTGGAAAGGAACACTCACCGAAGCACTAACCGGCAATTTAACCTGCAGGCTTGCATCAGAAGTTGCCAGACCATTGCTGGAATCCGTTTTACGCATCCAGTTTACCTGTCCGCTGGCAAAACTGTTCTTTGCGATCAGCGTAGCATTAAAGAACTGCTGCACAACACTTACCCATTGTACAGGCTTTTCAAACTTTCTTTCGTTCTTGGCGGAGATATAATCAAACTCATTTCCTTCAGAGAAACAGATATTCGACATCTGTCTTTCATAAGCAGCTGTCTTCTCCTGCTGAAAAGTAGCCGCTTCCCATTTTACATTCAGTTGTCCTTGTGTAAGCAGTTTATCTGCACCGGTCATATTCACATTCCAGTCGATCATATACTCATCCGGCTTGATGGTGTACTGGTGTGTCACACTTTGTCCGCCGGGCGCCGATAAAGTAAAGTTCAGCACCTGTATACCATCCGGTTGCTTTACCGGCTCTGATGCAGCAAAGAACAGGTTGGTGGATTGTGAGGATTGATTGGCTGAAGTATTGATACTATATCCTATGTGACTGTTCTCAGACAGAACCACTTCTTTACCGGTTGCCGCTGCTTTATAATTTTTAAGCTGTACACTCTTCACCTGCCCGCCTTTATTGGTGAAAGTTACTTTCATCACATTATTCTCAATAGTGATCAGTTGCTCGGTGCCAATGGCAGCTGTGGTAAAATCACCGGCTGAAGAAACCCTTACGGCAGAATCTCTTTTGATGGAATCTATCTTGGCAGCAATGGTATCCTGTGCAGTTAAACGGGAAGCCGCTACCCTGCGCAGAGAATCTTCCTGCCTTTGCTTGATAGCCTGCAGTTGATTTTGCTCTTTATTGCTGTACCAGAAATAAGCAAAAAACAAAAGTCCCAGTAACACAAACCCAATGACCGTATTCTTGTCAGTCTTCATAAAAGATTTTATTGAGCGGCAAAGGTAGTATTTGGAACGAAGATTAGCACCCGAAAAGCGGAACCCGTTAAAATACCCATAAAACGCCTGATAGGCGGTAAAATTCCGGTTTTTCGTCGTTTCTTTAGGCTTCCTCACTTCAACCAACCGTTATTTCCAACTTCTACCCATTTACTGGCTTCTAAATCTTTGTTATGCAGGATACTACCCAGGCTATTTCCCGCAGGGAATCGTATACGCCTACCCGCTGGACCCGTTTTTTATGGTGGCTTTCCACCGCTGAGCCCGAAATACTGGCCGATTGTATGATCGACCGGAACCGATATGCCATTGTGGGGATGACCGTGTTGGGCACCTGGTCCTTTGCCACCCTTGCCTGGACCTATTTTTTCAGCACAGTGGTCAGTAATCTCTTCATTGCAGCTTTGTTAGGGCTTTTTATGGGAGGGATCATTCTCACGATTGACCGGGCACTCATCAAAGGCATTAACCGGGCCAATAAAAGAAGATGGTTACCCCTTCTTTTCCGCGGAATACTGGCCGGTGTGATCGGGCTGTTCATGGCGCAGCCGGCTTTGTTGTATCTGTTTGATAAGGAGATCCATGTTCAGATCTCGCTTGATAATGAACAGCGAAAAAAAGATAAAAGACAAAAACAGGATTCCGCCAATTTCGCACAACGGGCACCGCTGGTTCAGAAAAGGAATCAATTACAACAGGAACTCAACAGCCGGTATAATGAAGTAGCCGCTGCACGGGATGCTTTTATCAAAGAGACCGATGGAACCGGGGGCAGTAAAAAGATCGGGTTGAAAGATATTGCACAGGCCAAGCAAAGAGAGTACCAGCAGTTGGATGCTGACTATCGCCAGAAACAGGCAGACCTCAATCCACAGATCAAACTGACGGATAGTACACTTGCCGTAATTGATGCCTCCATTCAAAAAGAGCAGATCGCATTTGATTCATTATTGAATGATGGTTTTATTACCAGGATCGAAGCGTTGAACCATTTGGTAAAAGATAATACCTCCGTTGCCTTTCGTTATTATTTATTGGTAGCTATTTTATTATTGATCGAACTCATGCCGGTAATTGCCAAGACACTATTGCCCGAAGGCAGTTATGATGAAAAAGTTTTATTACGTGAACAGATAGAAAAAGAACTCACCAGGAACAATCATCAAAGAGAACTGGCTTTGCAGGAATTGTATAATCAAACCGCATTTGAACAGGACTCAGCCTTCATTAAAGATTTTCTGAAGGAGTCTTCACCGGAGAGAAGAGAGAAAATGATGAACCAGGTCAAAGCCTGGAAAGCCGATGAAACCAAAAGTTTTGATTCGATGTGGGAAGAAATGAAACGGGATATGTTAACGAAGCAGGAGAACTAGAGAATATCGAATATTGAACAAGGAATATTGAATGTTGAAGTATTACAAATACTCAGTTCATCTGTTCCTTGTTCTTCTGTTCATCTGTTCCTCCCATCTCCCGCTTATCCTGCTATTTTCTTATTTATCAAAATATGCGTATTTTACCATAACATATCCCCCATCTTAGTTGCTGCGATAACTATTTCGAATACCAAATTAACCTTTATGAAAAAAGCATTCCTTGTTACGGGCTTTGCCGTTTTGTGCAGTTTGTATGTTACTGCACAGATCAATGCGGGCCTTTTCCGTTATCCGGATGTGTCCAAAACACAGATCGTGTTTACCTATGCCAATGATATCTGGGTAATGCCCAAAGAAGGTGGCATGGCGGTAAAACTCAGTTCTCCTCCCGGTGTGGAATCGACACCCAAATTTTCGCCCGATGGAAAAACGATCGCATTCAATGCCGGGTATGATGGCAACCGCGATGTGTACACAATTCCGGTAAACGGCGGTGTTCCGCAGAGGATAACCTCCCATAGTTATAACGATCGTGTGGTTGACTGGAGCAACGATGGTAAGCAGATCCTTTTTGCATCCGGCAGGGAAAGCGGGAAAGCAAGGTTCAACCAGTTTTATTTAGTGCCTGCGGGTGGAGGTATTGAAACCAAACTACCATTGGCTTATGCAGAATATGGTAGTTATTCGCCCGATGGTAAACAAATGGCGGTAGTGATCATGACAGAAGTAGGCCGCAACTGGAAACGTTATCGTGGCGGCACCAACGGTGATATCCGCATTTATAATTTTGAAAAACAAACTGAAGAAAACATCAGCACCAAAAGCGATGCCGATGATGAATTACCCATGTGGCACGAGAATACCATCTATTTCCTCAGCGACCGCGGATCAGAAAACAGAATGAATATCTGGAAATATGATATCGGTAAAAAATCATTTGAGCAGGTAACCAAATTCTCGGACTATGATGTTCATTTCCCATCGCAGGGACCCGATGATATTGTATTTGAAGCCGGTGGTAAATTATACTTATTACCATTTGCCACGCAAAAGGCAAAAGAAGTTTCTGTTTCTGTTGTAACCGATAAAGCCTTGCTAAAACCTAAAATGGTTACCGTAAACGGATTGATACAACATGCAGCGATCAGCCCGGATGGTAAAAGGGTATTGGTAGAAGCCCGTGGTGATATTTTTTCTGTACCTGCAGAGAACGGCTATGTAAAAAATCTTACCCAGAGTTCCGGTGTAGCCGATCGCTTTCCATCCTGGTCTCCCGACGGGAAAACGGTTGCTTACTGGAGTGATAAGACCGGTGAATATGAATTATGGATGATGGAGCCGGGTAAAGAGAACAGTGCCAAAAAAATCAGCAGCTATGGATCGGGGTATCGTTATTCCATAGCCTGGTCGCCCGATAATAAAATGCTGGCGTTTATTGATAAAGCCGGTAAAGTGAAAGTGTTTGATATTGCATCCGGCAGTACTGCAGATGTAGACCAGGGCTTATATTTCTCCCATGGCAATATGGAAGGCTTCTCTTTCAGCTGGTCATCTGACAGCCGCTGGCTTGCGTATAGCCGTGACCTGGAGAACCTGCACAATGCAGCTTTTATTTACGACACCAAAGAGAAAAAAACAAAACAGGTAACGAGCGGTTTCTACAGTTCCTCTAATCCTTCTTTCTCGGCCGATGGAAAATACCTGTTTGTATTGACCAATCAGAATTTCCAACCTTACTATAGTGATGCCGACAATACGTTTATTTATGCTAACAGCACACAATTGGCGGCTATTGGTTTACAAAAATCAACGCCTTCTTTATTAAGTCCGAAGAATGATACCGTTGCTGTGAAAGAAACACCGAAACCCGCTGTAAAAGATACGGCTGCTAAAAAAGAGGACAAACCCAAAACAGAAGAAAAGAAACCTGATACCCCTCCTGTGCTGATCGATTTTGAGAATATGGAATCGAGGATGGAATTATTACCGGTTCCGGCGGGTAATATCGGCAACCTGGAGCTGATCAAAGGAAAAGCGATTTACCTGCGTTCTCCTAACACAGGAGCGGAAGGAAGGTCATCCTTGAAATTTTATGATATCGATGCAAGAGAAGAAAAAACGATCCTTGCCGAAGCAGATAATTTTATCGTGAATGCCAACAAGGATAAATTATTAGTAGCCCGGTCCGGCGCACTGGCAGTGATCGCACCGAATGAAGGTGCCAAATTCGACAAGCCTTTACGCCTGAATGAAATGCAGATGATGGTTGATCCGATGGAGGAATGGAAACAGATCTTCACAGATGTATGGCGCATTGAAAGGGATTATTTCTATGATGGCAATATGCACGGTGTAAACTGGGCATTGGTAAAAGACCGTTATATGAAAATGCTGGAAGGCGCTATGACACGTGAAGAAGTGGATTTTATCATTGGTGAAATGATCGGCGAACTGAACTCATCACACACTTATCATTCCGGCGGAGATTTTGAAAGAACAAAATTTGATCCGATCGGATATATTGGTGTGAACTGGGAAGCAGCCGGTGGATTTTATAAGATCGGGAAGATCATACATGGCGCTTCATGGGATGCAGAAGTTCGCTCACCATTGGATAAGGCAGGTGTAGCGATCAAGGAAGGAGATTATATTCTTGCGGTAAATGGTATTCCGATCACTACAGAAAATGAGCCATTCACCGCATTCCAGGGACTTGCCAATAAAACAGTGGAACTCACTTATAACAGCACTCCTTCATGGACCGGTGCTAAAACAGCCATTGTAAAAACCATGGATGATGAATACCGTTTGCGTAACCTTGAGTGGATAGAAGGGATGCGTAAACGCGTAGAGGATGCGACCAATGGAGATGTAGGTTATATCTATGTACCCAGCACAGGACTTGATGGACAAAGTGAACTCATGCGCCAGTTCAATGCACAATGGAATAAGAAAGCGTTGATCATTGATGAGCGTTTTAATAACGGCGGACAGATCCCGGATCGCTTTATAGAAATGCTGAACCGCACACCTTTGTCCTTCGTTGCCACACGCGATGGTAAACCATGGCAATGGCCACAGTTCGCCAACTTCGGCCCTAAAGTGATGTTGATCAACGGCTGGAGCGGCAGTGGTGGTGATGCGTTCCCTGATTATTTCAGAAAGAAAAATTTAGGACCCTTAATCGGAACAAGAACATGGGGAGGGTTGATCGGCATCAGCGGTTACCCCGATCTGATTGATGGAGGTACCATTACAGCCCCATCCTTCCGCATCTACAACCCCGATGGAACCTGGTTCAAAGAAGGCCACGGTGTTGATCCGGATATTGAAGTGGCGGAAGATCTGGGTGCCATGGCCAAAGGAATTGACCCTCAATTGGAACGTGCCATTACGGAGATCAAGAATATGCTGAAGATGAAAGAATTTAAAGCACCACCGGTGCCGAAAGTGGAGAAGAGGAACTGAGTAAGAAGTAGTTGAATTGAAATACTAAGAAGCCTATCAGCAGGGATGTTGATAGGCTTCTTTTTGAAACATATTTTGAACAGAAGAACAGATGAGCAAGGAACAAGGAACAAATGAAGTCTATATTTTCTTCACTTCAACATTCATCTGTTCCTTGTTACTCTGTTCTATTATTCACTACCTCCCTCCCGGCGGACAATACATCCTCAAATAATCCGTATACAATTGCGACAAATGCTGGGTGGTTCCCTTTCCTTCAGAAATGCTGTGCGTTCTGTTGGGATAGGTCATTAGCTGGAATTGTTTACCGTTCGCAATTAATTCATTGATCAATTGTTCAGCACTATTAAAGTGTACATTGTCATCACCGGTTCCATGAATGTACAGCAAATGACCCTTCAGGTTTTTTGCGTAAGTAATGGGTGAACCTTTTACAAAATCCTCCCTGTTTTCCTGCGGCAGGCCCATATAACGTTCCTGGTAAATATTATCGTAGTTCAGTTGATTGCCAACTGCAGCTATGGCAATACCAGTTTTGTAGATTTCAGGATATTGGAACATCAGTCCTAAGGTAGCAGAACCGCCGCCACTCCAGCCCCAAACAGCAATTCGGGAAGTATCCACAAACGGCCATTTCATCACTTCTTTTGTAGCCAATGCCTGGTCGCGGATATTTACGAGGCCGATTTTTCTGTAGATAGATTTGCGCCATTCTCTCCCTTTCGGTACCGGTGTGCCGCGATTATCCATGGTGATGTAGATGTATCCATCATTGGCCATATTGCCATTGTATAAACGGTTGCTGGCGGTTCCGTAGCGGTCAACGGCGTTTTGTCCCCAGGGTTCTGTGTACACCAAAAACACCACAGGGTATTTTTTATTGGGATCGAAGTTTGTTGGCTTTGCCATCCAGCCATCCATCTGTACACCTTCTGAAGTGGTTACTTTAAAGAAGCTGACATTCGATTTAGTGGAATCTGCTTTGGAAACTGCGTTATATACTTTGTGTCCATCCAATGCATCATGACTGGGTAATGCCACCCATTCCCTCGAAGGTTGTGTATAGTAATTAGAGAAAGAATGTTGGGCAAAGGTTCCGGTAGGAGAAACAGAATAACCGTGCGTGCCATTTTGATTTAAGGGAGATAATCTTTCTGCATCTGTTGTTCCATCCAGTTTGGCACGGTATAAATATTTCTGTGTGGCATTATCGGGTGAAGCATAGAAATACACATAACCGCTTTTTTCATCCAGCGCACAGATCTCCATCACATCATATTTTCCTTTGGTGATCAGGGTTTCCTGTTTACCATCGCGGCTGATACGGTATAAATGCCTCCATCCGTCTTTTTCACTGGGCCATACAAATTCTTTACCGCCATTGAGCCAATCCCAACCGCCGTATTGATACGTTGTACTCCACAAAGGAAGGATATCGATCCAGGCATCATCTCTTTCGTGATATACTGTATTGGATTTACCGGTAAGGGCATCGCATAATAAAAGATCACTCTCGTTCTGTTTTCTGTTCAAACGCTGTACGATCAATTCTGAACTATTGGCGGCCCATTCCATTCTGGGTGCATAGGATTGTAAAACAGGATCCGTTGCAATATTCATCCAGTTTGTTTTCGCAGAGGCAATATCCACTACCCCGATCTTGAAAGCAGAAGGGGCTTCCCCGGCAACAGGGTACTCAACAGGAACCGTAAAAGGGTATAAAGAATCTGTATTATTCAGCATCAGGTAGGTCTTTACTTCTCCCACTTTGATCTGCCAGTAAGCGATCTTCTTACTATCCGGGCTCCAGCGGAAACCATCGCGGCAAAAGAATTCTTCTTCATAGGCCCAATCGAAAGTACCATTGATGAGTTTGCGGTTGCCTCCGGTTGTTAACGCATTTGCCTTACCTGTGGCGAGGTCTTCTACATACAGATTGTAATCACTTACGTAGGCTACTTTTTTCCCGTCGGGAGAAAATTTCGCAAACATCAGAGAAGAAGCGGGTCTTGATCTTCCGATCTGTTTCAGGCTATTATCTGTAAGATCCAGCAACCAATAATCACCACGGGTATCATAGCGCCATACAGTTTTTGAATTGGTATAGATCAGCAGTTTCTTATTATCACCCGAAAAGAAAAAATTACGGATACTCAGTGGAGCACCGGAAGCTTTGGGTGTGAGCTGTGCTTTGGAAACCACAACAGATTTTGTGAGTGCCGGCAGAACATATTGAACGATCTCACCTGCTTCAGCAGCGAAATAACCGTTACCTTCTTTTGTCCATTTAATACCCTGTGGTGGCTGGGCGTTTAGAGAGAAAATAAAAGCGGTTAAGAGAGCGGCAGTAAATACGATATATTTTTTCATACCCTTGGTTTTGGGTAATGAAAATACTCAATTGAGAGGAAAGAATATTGAATATTGAACAAGGAATATAGAATATCGAAGTATTTGCCACTTCTTCATTCAAAATTCCTTGTTCAATATTCGATATTCAAGGGTTTATATTAAAGCGTCCTGCAAAGAAGACGTCCTGATCGACCCTTTCTTATCATTATATTTCTTGGCGGCATCAATAAAGCTTACAAACAAGGGTGCCGGATGTTCAACGGAACTCTTTAATTCGGGGTGGTATTGTACACCGATAAAGAATGGATGGCTCGGTATCTCCATGATCTCTACCAATCCTGTTTCGGGGTTTCGTCCACTGGCGATCATACCATTGGATTCGAATTGTTGCAGGTATTCATCATTAAACTCGTAACGGTGGCGGTGCCTTTCAGTGATCATGGTTTCTCCGTAGATCTTATGTGCCAGGCTCCCTTCTTTTATTTCACAGGGATACGCACCTAAACGCATCGTACCGCCCATCATCTTGATCTTTTTCTGTTCTTCCATCATATTGATCACGGCATGTGTGGTGGTCTGATCCATTTCCGTTGAATGCGCATCTTTCAGTCCTAGAATGTTTCTTGCATATTCGATCACGGCCATTTGCATACCCAGGCAGATCCCAAAAAATGGCAATCCTTTTTCCCTTGCATATTTTACCGCAACGATCTTTCCTTCAATACCACGGTGGCCAAAGCCGGGGGCAACGAGCAGGCCATCCAGTCCATCTAGTTTTTCAGATACATTCTCATCCGTTATAAATTCGCTGTGCACATTCACTACCTGTACTTTCACTTCATTCATCGCACCGGCATGTACAAAACTTTCCAGGATGGATTTATAAGCATCCTGCAGTTCAATGTATTTACCGATCAACCCGATGGTAACTTTACTGCGCGGGTATTTGAGTTTATCCAGGAAAGCCTTCCATTTATCGAGTACAGGCTCACCATAATTCTGCACCTGCAGTTTCTTCAGGCAGATCAGGTCCAGTTTTTCGCGCATCATCAGCAAGGGCACTTCATAGATAGTAGACGCATCCATGGCTTCGATCACCGCTTCCTGTTTTACATTACAGAATAAGGCGATCTTTCTTTTGATATCGTTATTCAAAGGTTCTTCTGTACGGCAAACGATGATATCCGGATGGACCCCGTTCTCACTCAGCATTTTTACACTATGCTGGGTTGGTTTGGTTTTTAATTCTTTTGCTGCTTTCAGGTAAGGGATCAGGGTAAGGTGCACCACCATTACATCTTCTTCGGGCAGTTCCCATTGTAATTGACGAACGGCTTCCACAAAAGGTAAACTCTCAATATCACCCACGGTTCCACCTATTTCAGTAAGAATGATATCAAATTTATCATCTTCACCTAATAGCAACATTCTTCTTTTGATCTCATCGGTAATATGCGGAACTACCTGGACCGTTTTTCCGAGAAAATCACCGGCTCTTTCTTTGTTGATCACCGTTTGGTAGATCCGGCCGGTAGTTACGTTATTGGCCTGAGAGGTATAGATACTTAAAAATCTTTCGTAGTGGCCAAGGTCAAGATCGGTCTCGGCACCATCTTCCGTTACATAACACTCACCATGTTCATAAGGGTTGAGTGTACCCGGATCCACATTGATATAGGGATCGAATTTCTGGATGGTGACACGTAACCCTCTTGCCTGTAATAATTTGGCGAGTGATGCGGCAATAATTCCTTTTCCGAGACTGCTTGTTACACCTCCTGTAACAAAAATAAATTTGGCCATAGTATGCTGATTGATCTGTTTAACTGTCATGATCTGTAAAACCCTGCCTTTGCAGGGCCACAGATTGTTTGTTCCCATCCTAAATAAAAACAGGCAATCAGGTAATAAAATACCCGGTGCCTTGATTTCAGAACTATATGACCTTGGGAAAATGGTGAAGAAAATCTTCAGAGGTCGTACAAACCTACAGCAAAAAAATCGACAAAAAAAACAAGCCCCGTAAACAAACCTTCCCACGGGCTAAAGTGTTAATTTGACGTGCAAATCTTTATCACAAAAACCAATCACATGAGAAAAATCCTGTTTCTGACAGTAGCCGCAATGGCAACCGCCTCTTTTTTAAGCTATCGCTACAAGACCCCGGAACCGCAACTGCTTACACCTGAATGCTATGTAAGCTGCTACAATGCCGATGTTCGTGAGCAATTCAGAGAAGAGGCTTCTACCATGGCATTTGCCAACCTGCATGAGAAACCCGCCTATTTTAAGCTGGAAGATGGTGCAGGGAAACCGGTTAGTTTTAAAGCAGCTGATGGCTCTACCGCTATGGGTTATGAGATCAAAGCTGCCAAAAAATCCAATAAATGGGTGTTTGTGATCCAGGAATGGTGGGGATTGAACGATTATATCAAAAGAGAAAGCGAAACCCTTTCCAAAGAACTGGATAATGTGAATGTATTGGCCATTGACCTCTATGATGGGAAAGTAGCCGCCACTCCTGACAGTGCGATGAAACTGGTACAGGCTGCCAAAACCGACAGACTGGAAACCATTATCAAAGGTGCCCTGGCTTATGCGGGAACCGATGCCAAAATCTATACCATTGGCTGGTGCTTTGGCGGGATGTGGAGTTTGCAAACCACCTTATTGGCCGGCAAGCAGGCATCCGGTTGTGTAATGTATTATGGAAGGCCTGAAACCAATCTGGAGAAACTCAAAACACTGAATTGTGATGTGATCGGGTTCTTTGGTAACCAGGACAGAAGCCCCTCTCCCGAAATGGTGACAAAATTTGAAGCCGATATGCAAGCAGCCGGCAAAAAACTGATCGCCAATAAATACGAAGCCAACCATGGATTTGCCAATCCGAGTAACCCAAGCTTCAACAAGGAAGCCACAGCAGATGCACATGCAAAAGCCATTGCATTCTTAAAAGAACATATGAAATAACTAAAATATGAACAATAGTTTTGGTAGATTTAAGGGTAAACACCTGAATATGTCAAAACTATTGTTCATATCTATATTCAGTTTGATCACCTACTGCGTAGATGCGCAAACCTTGTCGCAGTTGAAACAGGAAGAGAGAAACAAGGCGCTGCTCAGCAATTCTCCTACTCCCGGAAATACACCCGAACAAAGAGCCAACCAGGAAAAAGTAAACAGGGGTACCAATCAGAACCCTCAGATGATGGGCGCATTCTTAGCCAATAACGCCTCAAATTCTTCCTCCAGGTATTATACGATCCTCAGTTACAGGCCCCCGGTTTCTCTCGAGGATAACCCTGAACCTTCACCGGTTTATTCGATCAAGCTCATTGATGGCCGCTTTGATGTTAACAAGGTTAGTTTTTTACCTGTTATCAATGATGTGCAAAAAAAGGGGTACACCAGTTTGGGACTGCAGCTCGGTTCCTCCCTGACCGGTTGGTTAAAGAATTATCTGATCGAAAGAACCCTTGCTACCGACAGTAACAGTAAACGGCAATTATTAATCGTGGTTAAGAAATGCTGGTTCAGTAATAACGCTAATCAACCGTATACCCTTGTAAACCCCAAACTGATCACCACACTGAATTATCATTTTGAGATCTATACATCATTGGATATTGGCTATTACCCTCAGAAAGCCATCAGGGGCAGCATCTCTACTGTATATGACGGAGGCAAAGCATATGATGCGCTTTCAGATTCTCTGCTTTATGTTTTGAAAAGAGAACTCACACATCTAAATTTTTCTGCAAAGGAAACAGAGGCCAACTGGCAATCACCGGTAGACTTTAACGATTATTATAATGAGCGGATCCGCAAAGTGGCGCATTTAGAAAAAATACCCAAGGGCTTATATGAAAGCTATACTGATTTTCTTGATCAAAAACCGGTATGCGACAGTGTAGATATGGTTGTGAAATACACCAATTATGAACGTGTGCCCTTATATGCCTGTCAGATAAATGCTTTCAGGGATGGGCAACATGTTGCCAGCAATAAATCATGGGGCTATTTTGACGGAGCTTCCCTTTTTGTGAATACCGGAAATGGATTTTACATCAAACTAACCCGTGCACAAGACGACTATGTATTTTTTAATTTGAAAAATATCCGGCAGGACCAGATAAAGAATACGATCCTCGATGGCATCCAGATCGGGAGCACCCCGTATCAGCTTTTGAAGGATTATACCAAAGCGTATGCTTTAACGTACCAGCTTGACCTGGACACAGGGAAATTATTCTGATCACATATCATCCACGATCTTACGATAACTGGTAACAACGCCTTTGATCAATGAAGAGCTGAAACCCTGGTGTTCCATCTCATTAAGTCCGGCAATGGTGCAGCCTTTGGGTGTAGTTACTTTATCTATCTCCTGTTCAGGATGTGTATTTTTTTGCAGTAACAGTTCTGCGGCCCCTTTTACAGTTTGTGCAGCGATCAATGAAGCCGTGGCTGCACTGAAACCAATTTCAATCCCCCCCTGTATATTGGCCCTGATATAACGCATTGCGAATGCAGTGCCACAGGCTCCTAATACAGTTGCTGCATCCATTAGTTTTTCTTCAATAAAAACAGAACGGCCCAGCTGATCAAAGAGATCTGTTGCGTATTGAATCTGTTCAACACTTGCCTGGTGCGCACAGATACAGGTCATGCTTTCCTGTATGGCGATCGCTGTATTGGGCATAGCACGAAAAACAGCAAACCGGTCTCCCACTATTTCCTGTATGTCTTTTATCCATACCCCGGTAACAACACTGATCAATACATGTTTCTGAGGATCCAGAAATGGTTGAATATGGGATAGCACTTCTTTTACCTGAAAAGGTTTTACAGCCAGCACGATCCAATCTGCCAACTGAACAGCTTTGGCATTGTCGCTGCTCACCAACACTCCTTTTGACTCGAGAGAAGCCAAGGTTGCTGTATTTCTTTTGGTAACGATCAGATCACCGGCCGATACAAACCCGCTGCTTACCAACCCTTCGGCCATAGAAGCACCCAGATTTCCGCCACCGATAATGGCTATTTTTTTGCTCATAAAAATCGCATTAAGAAGATTATTGTCTATTGCCTCTGTAGACTAAAGGTATTTTAAAGTTCGCAGATACCCGCGAACATAATCACCAACACCTGCTTCCAGTGAATAGAAAGCTGCAGTGTACCCTGCGTCACGCAGTTTTTTCATATTGGCTTCTGTGAAGTACTGGTACTTATCGCGTATATCTTCCGGCATATCAATGAATACAATATTGGGGGCCAGATCAAGTCCGGCAAATGTGGCTTTTACCAGGTCGTTAAAAGCGCGGGCAGTGCCGGTGCCTAAATTATACAGCCCGTTTTTGTCCGTGGCCCATTGTCCATCGTCCATGGACTGCATGATCCAGCCGATCACATTCACTACATCTTTTACATATACAAAATCGCGCAGTTGTTCGCCGTCTTTAAATCCTTCCTTATGGCTTTTGAATAATTTCACAACCCCGTCTTTCTGAATCTGGTTAAATGCATGCCAGATCACACTGGCCATTCTTCCTTTATGGTATTCATTGGGACCGTACACATTAAAGAATTTCAAACCTGCCCAGAAAGGCGGCTGGCTGTTTTCTGCTGATTGATGAAGTGCCCATTTATCAAACTCATTCTTGCTAATACCGTAAGGATTGAGCGGTTGTAATTTTTCTGTTAATGCATGGTCATCATCATAACCCAATTCACCCGCACCATAGGTTGCGGCGGATGAGGCATAGATCAACGGAACCCGGTTAGCCGTACAATAGGCCCAGATATCTTTTGAATATTGAACGTTGAGTGCTTCGTGTATGGAGTAATCAAATTCGGTGGTATCTGTTCTGGCACCGAGGTGGATCACGATATCAATTTTGGGTTGATGTGTTTGCAGCCAGTCGAACAAAGAATGCCTTTCTACAATATGTGCATAGGCTTTCGACTCCCAGTTCTTTCTTTTGGCTTCCACCCCAAAATCATCCACCAGGATCAGGTTACGGTATCCTTTTTCATTGAGGTATTGTGCCATGCAGGATCCGATAAATCCTGCCGCCCCGGTTACTATAACAGATGAGGTATTGTCCATAATTATTTCAGCAGTTTCTCGATCGCTGTATCGTATTTCTCTTTCCACTCAGTAATACTGCCCCAGTTCTCACCATTCACTGAAATAGTTCCACCCGTTACTGCTCCCAATTCGGTTACAGCAATACTCGCCGTCTTTGCCTTCTGCCTTAAGTGTTCTGCATTCTGCGTTGAGCATGACACCACTACCCTTCCCTGCGCTTCACCAAACCAATACGCATCCTTTCTTAAAGCAGAATCAACTGCGACTGTGAACCCAAGATCTTTATTAAATCCACTCTCCAGTAAAGTAACGGCCAGGCCACCTTCACTGATATCGTGTGCACTATTGATCAGTTTCTCTTTGATGACGGCAGATACAAAGTTTTGTACGGCAAGTTCTTCTTGCAGATCAAAGTAAGGTGCCGGTGAATAGGCAACTTTTTTCAACTTATGCAGGTATTCAGAAGAGCCGATATCATTTTGTTGTTTACCGATCAATAAGATCACATCCCCCGCTGCTTTGAAATCCAGTGTCATCCTGTTTGAGAAATCATCAATGATTCCCACCATACCAATGGTTGGTGTTGGATACACAGGGCCATCCGGGTTCTGGTTATAAAAACTCACATTACCACCGGTTACCGGTGTATTGAATTTGCGGCAGGCATCGCCCATTCCGGTTACAGCTTTTACAAACTGGTAATAGACTTCCGGATCGTAAGGGTTACCAAAGTTGAGACAGTTGGTCACGCCAATCGGCTCACCACCACTGCAAACAATATTACGTGCGGCTTCTGCCACAGCGATCATGCCACCCGTATATGGATCCGCAAAAACATATTTACTGTTACAGTCAACCGTCATCGCCAATGCTTTGCCCGTTCCTTTTGCCAATACTACGGAAGCATCACTTGGCGCATTGGTGGATGCATTGGCAGCACCAACCATACTATCATATTGTGTGTACACCCACCTTTTAGAAGCGATGTTAGGGATCTGGATCAGTTGCTCAGCCGTTTCTTTCAGGCTGTTCACATCGGCCACAGTATTGATATCAAATGCTTTGATCTTCTCAAAATATTTAGGCTCTTTATATTCTCTTGTGTATTGCGGTGCACCGCCGCCCAATACCAGTTCATACGCAGGGATCTCGGCTTCAAGTTCTCCATGCATATAAAACTTAAGCAGGCCATCATCGGTTACCTGTCCGATCTCACTGCAACTCAGGTCCCATTTCTCAAACACTTTTAATACGGCTTCTTCTTTTCCTCTCTCTACCACTACCAGCATACGCTCCTGGCTTTCGCTCAGCAAGAGTTCCCAGGCTTTCATGTTTTTCTGACGGGTAGGTACTTTATCCAGATCAATACGCATCCCCACTCCTCCTTTTGCACTCATTTCTGCAGTGGAGCAAATGATGCCCGCTGCACCCATATCCTGCATGCCGATTACGGCGTTGGTATCAATTACTTCCAGACAGGCTTCCAGTAATTTCTTTTCCTGAAAAGGATCACCTACCTGCACGGCCGGTAATTCTTCCGCGCTATCCGCAGTAATATCTGCCGATGCAAAAGACGCACCGCCAATTCCGTCTTTACCGGTGGCACTGCCTACAAAGAATACGGGGTTACCCGTTCCTGCAGCAGTGGCACTCACCATTTTTTTGGAATGCATGATACCCACACTCATCGCATTCACCAATGGATTGGTATGATAACAATCTTCAAAATATAATTCGCCACCCACAGTAGGTACACCAAAACAGTTGCCGTAATGGCCAATACCATGTACCACACCACTTAATAAACGTTTTGTTTTCACATCCTGCAGGTTACCAAAACGCAGGCTGTTGAGAGAGGCGATCGGCCTTGCACCCATTGTAAAAATATCGCGCTGGATCCCACCTACCCCTGTTGCCGCACCCTGAAAAGGTTCAATGGCACTTGGGTGGTTATGACTTTCAATTTTAAATACCACACCAAAGCCGTTACCCATATCCATCAGACCGGCATTTTCTTCGCCCGCAGCTACCAGCATGCGGCCGCCATCGCGGGGAAGGGTCTTTAGCCATTTAATGGAGTTCTTATAACTGCAATGCTCACTCCACATGCCGCTGAAAGCGCACAATTCTGTGAAGTTGGGAACACGGCCTAATTTCTGTTTGATCAACTCAAATTCGTCTGCCGTAAGGCGGAGTTTCTCGGCGGTGGTTACGGTAATTTCCATGATGGCGCGAAGTTAAGAAAGTAGGATTAAGGGGCAAGATGAAGTTTTACAGAGATTGTCAGCAAAACAAATAAGCCACCCTGCAGCAGCAGAATGGCTTATTATATATGTATGATGGGGGAATTAAGATCTGACCACACGGCCGCTGCCCGCCACATGGCGTTGAATATCATTGGCAGCACCTTTATAATATACATTGCCGCTGCCGGCAATTTTTGCATCGATGCTTTTATTGGCATTGACTTTCACATTGCCGCTGCCGCTGATACTGGCTGATGCATCATCACATACCAGCTCACTGCAATCTGCATTACCACTTCCACTGATATGGGCCGATACAGAATGGGTTGTACCCGACAGGCGTATATTACCACTGCCCGAGATACTGGTTTCTACATCCTTTACCTTATTAAAAGCCAGTTTGATACTGCCCGAGCCTGATAATCTGAAATGCGTGGTGCCTTCATTCTCAAATTTTCCTTCTCCCATAATATCGCCACTGCCAGAGAGAGACACTTCCGTTAAACGGGTGAGGGTCAGGTACACCGTGATCTTATTTCTGGACCGAAGGTTAGCGCTTTTCTTAGCCTTAATATTCAGCCTGCCTCCTTCTACTTTGGTTTCAATATATTCCAGCAGGTTCTCATCGCCCTCAACCTGGATCGATCCGCTCTCTCCGTAAGCGATCATTACGTCCCATGACCCGGAAGAGGCCACAGCATTAAAATTACCCACATCCCTTTTCTCCTTTTTCAGGTTGCCATTTCCTTCAATTTTTTCCCAGGGCCATTGGGCGAAGGACTGTATTCCTGCCATTAAAGCGAGTGCCAATAGTATTTTTTTCATAAAAGATAAGTTTGACCTGTAAAACGATCCGGTGCTTATATAGTTACAGGAAAAGAAAATTTAGATACAAAAAGACAACAAATTATAAATAATAAATATTCAATTAAATTCTATGTTTATGTTTTTCCACATTTTTGTCATTTTATTTAGATAAATCATGGCAAAGGTTAATTTTTGATAGAATAATTTGTATTTTTGACCGTCTTTGAATTTTCGACAGCCAAAAAAATTAAAACTTATGTCTTTACGATTTACAGCGATTGGTAATATTACCAATGATGCAAGCGGAGTACCAGCCCCTTCCAGCACGAAAATCACCGGGATCTTTAATGAGAACGTGTTCACCTTAAAGACAGCCCGTGAATTTTTAAGTGATGAAGCTTATAAAAGCTTAAACACCAGTATCCGTGGCGGCAAGAAAATTGACCGCGTAGTAGCCAACCAGATCGCCAATGGTTTACGTGCCTGGGCAGAAGGCAAAGGGGTTACCCACTACACACACTGGTTTCAGCCATTGACCGGTACTACTGCCGAAAAACATGATTCATTCTTTACATTAAAAAGTGATGGTACCGCCATTGAAGAGTTTGACGGTGCTGCTTTGATACAACAGGAGCCGGATGCTTCTTCTTTCCCAAGTGGTGGCTTACGCGCTACTTTTGAAGCCCGTGGTTATACTGCATGGGACCCGTCTTCTCCCCCATTCATTATTGAAATCGGAAAAGGCAAGACCTTATGTATTCCTACCATCTTTGTTTCCTATACAGGCGAATCTTTGGACTATAAAGCACCTTTGCTGAAAGCTTTGGAAGCTTTGAACAAATCTGCTGTTGATGTATGTAACTATTTCGACAAGAACGTAACCAAAGTAACCGCTACCCTGGGTTGGGAGCAGGAATATTTTGTTATTGACGAATCTTTGGTGAATGCACGTCCTGACCTGGTTCAGTGCGGACGTACCGTATTTGGTGCAGCCCCTGCCAAAGGCCAGCAGCTGGAAGACCATTACTTTGGTTCTATCCCTGAAAGAGTTTATGCTTTCATGCGCGATTATGAGCAGGAAGCTTACAAACTGGGTATTCCTTTACGTACCCGTCATAACGAGGTAGCACCTGCACAGTTTGAGTGCGCCCCAATTTTTGAAGAAGTGAATATTGCGGTTGACCACAATACTTTATTAATGGATGTGATGACCCGTGTGGCCAAGCGTCATAAACTGGTGGTATTACTGCACGAGAAACCCTTTGCCGGTATCAACGGTAGCGGTAAGCATAATAACTGGAGTATGGCAACGGATACCGGCGTTAACCTGCTGGCTCCGGGCAAAACCCCTAAGACCAACCTGATGTTCCTTACTTTCTTTGTGAACATCATTAAAGCCGTTCATGACCATGCGGATATTATGCGTGCGGCCATTGCCTCAGCCCCTAACGACCACCGTTTGGGTGCCAATGAAGCACCACCCGCTATCATTTCTGTATTCGTTGGACAATACCTGGCCAAAGTATTATCAGATGTGGAAACAAGGGTGAACACCAAATTCGACGAACAGGATGAAGCGATACTGAAGCTGGATCTGCACCGCAGCATTCCGGAACTGATGCTGGACAATACCGACAGAAACCGTACTTCTCCTTTCGCTTTCACCGGAAATAAATTTGAGTTCCGCGCCGTAGGTTCTTCTGCCAACTGTGCGATCTCGATGACCGTGTTAAACACCATCATGGCAGATACTTTGAAGAAATTTAAAGTAGATGTTGATGCCCTGATCGAAAAAGGAGATAAGAAAGAGATCGCCATTATGCAGGTGATCCAGAAATACATTGTAGAAAGCAAGAAAGTATTGTTTGAAGGAGATGGTTACTCAGACGAGTGGCACCATGAAGCTGAGCGCCGTGGTTTACCTAACCTGAAAACCACACCGGTTGCTTTGGATGCAATGGTTTCTGATAAAGCTAAAAAACTGTTCGAATCAAATGGTGTGTACAGCCATACAGAACTGGAAGCCCGCCATGAGATCGAACTGGAGAAATACATTAAGAAAGTTCAGATCGAAGGACGTATCATGGGTGATCTGGCGATCAACCATATTCTTCCTGCCGCTATCAAATACCAGAATGAATTACTGGAAAATGTGAACGGACTGAAAGCTGCGGGATTGGGTGAAGCGGCTTATGCAAGCCAGTTAAACCTTCTCAAACAGGTTAGCGAACATATCCAGGTGATCCATACCAAAGTACACGAGATGGTGGAAGCTCGTAAAGTGGTTAACAATATTGAGAATACCCGTACCAAGGCGATCGCTTATGAAAGCCAGGTTAAAGCGGCATTCTTCGACGATATCCGTTACCATGTAGACAAGCTGGAACACCTGGTTAATGATGACCTGTGGACCCTGCCTAAATACCGCGAAATGCTGTTTTTACGCTAAAATACTTTTTGACTTGAGCAATCATAGCCCTGTTCCTACTCTTAGGAACGGGGCTTTTTGTTGGATTTCACAGCAAAATGTTAAGGACCCAAATGCCGATTAACGATTGCCGTCCACCGAAAATTTGAAAAAATAAATAATAATTGATTTACTTTCCCTATACAATAAAACACTAAAAAATACCTGTATGAAAAAAGTAATTGCATTTTTAGCTGTAGTAGTTTGCTTCTCAGCTACAACCGTAATGGCACAGCCTCCGGGTGGTGGTCAGCAAATGACCCCCGAGCAGCGTACCGCTATGATGAAAGAAAGACTTGCCCCAGCTGGCTTAACGCCTGTTCAGGCTGATTCAGTAATCGCCATCTGGAACGACAGGGCTATTATGACAGCGGTGTATGGTACTGCGGATTTTCAAAGCATTTCCCGTGAAGACAGAATGGCCAAAGGCCCCGCTTTGAACGAAGCCAGACAAAAAAGGCTTGAAAAAGCCATTGGAGCAGAAGCTACCAAAAAAGTAATGGAGATCAGGTCTCAGCGCCCGGGTGGAGGTGGTGGTCGTCAGTAATTACCTCACATTTATTCAGTGTTTCAAATACTTACGGCACCTAAATGGGGTGCCGTAAGTATTTGAATTCAAAGCATTTTGAAATATTTATCTACTGATTAAACTAAAAAACAAATGAAAAAAGTAATCGCATTCGTAGCCATCCTGTTTTGTTTATCTGCAACAACAGCTATGGCTCAGGCTGGCGGCCAGCAAATGGATCCTGCTGCCCGTTTGGCAGCGCAGAAAGAAAGATTTAAAACACTTGGATTGAATGATGTTCAGGTAGATTCTGTAATTGCCATCTCAAATGATTTCAGACCCAAAATGATGGCGCTGAGAGATCTGGCAGATCAGGATGCAAGACAGGCAAAGATGACAGAGATCAATGCTGAAAGAAACAAAAGAATAGAAAAAGCTTTACCTGCAGATCTGGCCAAGAAAGTTATTGAGTCTATGTCTCAGCAACGTCCCGGTGGAGGCAGAGGTGGCGGTGGTAAATAAATGATCCTATACCAAAAAATAATAATGGCGCTCCAAGTTGAGCGCCATCATTATTTTAACGAATGCATGTTTCGAAATGTTCTTATTTTAGACATTCATTTATGCATATGAAAAAAACGATCATTCTCGGTTTCCTTTTTATCTGTTTCTTTTCAGGTAATGTATTTACGCAGGAGAACCAGTCAACACGGACACCGGAAGAATTGAAAGAGTTATTTGGTTTTTGTGATAAGACAGACCTGATGACTAAATTCAAATTGTCAGCAGAGCAGGCCGATAAAGTGGGTGAAATAGATTACTGGGCAAGGATACAGCAAAAAAGTATCGATGCCAATACCAATGAAGTGTATGCTACTGCCGGTGAACTGCAACAGGAGGTAACCAAAAAATACAAAGCATTTCTTTCACCCGACCAGGTAAAAGCGGTAACCGATTATAAAAAAGCGAAGGCAAACAGTCCCGAACCTTGTGAGATCATTGTGCTAAGCTTCAACCATATATTTGATACCCTTACTCCACAAAGGGCCCTGGTCTTATACAAAACACCCTGGCGCAAACAACTGATCGATAAGCTGGGGATCAATGGCAGACAAGCAGATATGCTCTTTGAAACAGAAGTATGGAAACAGAAAGAGTCGCTCACCATTTCAGCCATCCCCGAAACAGATTTCAACAGGATCCGCAGGACGGTGTCGATGAATAAAGAGCGGGATAATAAATACAGGGCGATCGGTTTAACAGAAGATCAGATAGTTACGGCCATTCAGTTTTTTAAGGAGCATCAGTTGGAAAAGAAATAACGTCTTTGCGAGGAACGAAGCAATCTGAGCTACAAAATTTAATCACGCCATTATTTGTAACACAGGCTGCTTCGTTCCTCGCAGTGACGCAAAAAGGCCGCAATCTCTTGCGGCCTTTTTCTTTATATAATTGAAAATCTATTTCATCTTGAACGATTCCAAAAACTTGGTTGTAAAATTCCCTATGCGGAAATCTTCGTTCTGCATTAATTGTAAATGGAAGGGAATGGTTGTCTTCACACCTTCGATCACGTACTCGCTTAAAGCACGGTACATGGTATCAATGGCTTCTTCCCTTGTTTGCGCAACGGTGATCAGTTTACCGATCATGGAATCATAATACGGTGGGATCACATAGCCCGCATATACATGACTGTCTACGCGTACACCGTGTCCGCCGGGTGTATGTAATACCGTGATCTTACCCGGTGAAGGGCGAAAATCATTGTATGGGTCTTCTGCATTGATCCGGCATTCGATGGCATGCATCTGGGGCTCATAATTCCTTCCGGAAATACGTTCACCCATCGCGATCTTGATCTGTTCTTTGATCAGGTCAAAACTCACCACTTCTTCTGTTACACAATGTTCTACCTGGATACGGGTATTCATTTCCATGAAGTAGAAATTGCGGTGTTTATCAACCAGGAACTCAATGGTTCCTACACTTTCATAATTGATCGCTGATGCAGCTTTAATAGCCGCTTCGCCCATTTTCTGGCGCAGCTCCGGGGTCATAAAGGGAGAAGGTGATTCTTCCACCAGTTTCTGGTGGCGGCGCTGAATAGAGCAATCCCTTTCGCTCAAATGGCAAACATTGCCATATTGATCCCCTGCAACCTGTATCTCAATGTGACGGGGTTCTTCCACGAACTTCTCCATGTAAATACCGTCATTCTTAAAAGAAGCGGCAGCTTCCTGTTTGGCAGTCGTATAAGCTTTTTCAATCTCGGCTTCTTCCCAAACCACACGCATACCCTTACCACCACCGCCGGCAGTAGCTTTTAAGATGACAGGGTAGCCAACCACTTTGGCCAGTTCTTTCGCCTGTTCTATACTTTCCAATAAACCTTCTCCACCGGGTACCACAGGCACACCGGCTTTGATCATGGTTTCTTTGGCGGTGATCTTATCACCCATTCTGTTGATCATATCAGGGGTAGGCCCTATGAACTTGATCCCGTGATCGGCACAGATCTGTGAGAACTTGGCGTTCTCTGCGAGGAAACCATAACCGGGGTGCACAGCATCCGCATTGGTGATCTCGGCCGCAGCCATGATATGGGGGATATTTAAATAAGAATCGGCACTGGCAGGTTTTCCGATGCAAACCGCCTCATCCGCAAATTTTACATGAAGGCTGTCTTTGTCGGCAGTAGAATAGACCGCCACCGTTTTAATACCCATCTCTCTGCACGTACGGATTACACGTAAGGCAATTTCACCGCGGTTAGCAATTAATATCTTTTTGAACATAGGTTTAATTTGATAATGTGATAATTTGATGATGTGATAATGAAAAACAACATCTAATCACTTTATACATAAATCAGGTTTTCTTTTTGGCAGTAAATAAGATGGCGCTTATGATCTTGCTTACTTCTTCCAGTTTGCTAATTAAAAATCTACAATCAGGATAATTTTTAGAACACTCGCAGAGTAATAGCCAATATTGTGTTTCTTCTGCTTCCTTGGCAGCGATCTTCATTTTATGGATGAAATCAGCTTTACTTTCTGCATTCTGGGCCTCCATCGCATTAGCACCGATTGATGTTCCTGCTCTGAGCAACTGTTTGCTTATAACAAACTGTTTATTCCCTTCTAATAACTCAGTATATTCTATAATTAATAATGAAAATTCAAATGATAATTTAAGAACCGGATTTTTATCAATCAACTCCTTCTTCATCTCTAAAATGAATTCATTATCACATTATTGAATTATCGGATTATCACATTCTAAGCGGGTTCTACCAGGAACAAAGGCTGATCATATTCAACCGGGCTGGCATCTTCTACCAGTACTTTAACAATGGTTCCTTTTATTTCGCTTTCGATCTCATTAAAGAGTTTCATGGCTTCGATGATACAAACCACTTTACCGGGGGCGATCTCGGTGCCTACTTCTGCAAGGATAGGTTTATCAGGGGATGGACGGCGGTAGAATGTGCCGATCATCGGGCTCTTGATCGTGATCAGGTTATCTGCTTTGGGGGCAGCAGCCGGAGCCGGAGCAGCGGGTGCCGCAGGGGCTGAAGGTGCAGGTGCCGGGGCAGCCTGTGTGGTATACACCTGGTGCGTTGGGGCAGCTACCGTTACAACCTGCTCTTCTTTTTGCTTGATGGTTACCTTACCATCCTTATCTTCTATACTTATTTCACCAATATTACTTTTATTGATGATTTTGATCAATTCGTGAATTTGCTTTAGGTCCATAAATGGCAAGTTTTAGGGGTAAAAACAGTGATTTTGGGTCAAATAGGGGGGCAAAATAGCCTTTTTTTGATAAAAATGGGGATTTTGTTTATTTCTTGATTTTTAGTTTTATCCAGTTCTGAATCCTTAGAACAGGGGACAAAGAAAAGGCAACCTTTAGAGTTGCCCTTTCAAATACGTATTGTTATTGCCCCTTTTCGCAAAAGGAGCTATAAAAAGCTATTTTTCAGCCTTTACCCTTTCAACATAAGAACCGTCTTTGGTATTGATCCTGATCAGTTCACCATCTTCTACAAACAATGGCACCATCACGGTTGCACCGGTTTCTACGGTTGCCGCTTTCAGTGCACGGGTAGCTGTATCGCCACGCAGGCCGGGTTCGCAGTAAGTGATCTTTACAACTATCTTTTCCGGTAATTCGGCACCGATTGGCTGCTCGGTCTCTGTATTAATGAACACAAATACCTCTGAACCGTCCATCAGGAACTGGGGAGAATCGATCATTTCTTCGTTCAGGGCTATCTGTTCGAATGTTTCATTATTCATCAGGTTATAGCCGGTATCATCTTTATAAAGGAACTGGAATGCTTTCTTTTCAACACGGATAGGGAAGATATTCTCACCGCTGTTCCAAGTTTTTTCGATAGAGCGCTTATTATCAACGCCTTTGAGCTTGGCCCATACCTTGGCGGCTGCACGGGCAGTTTTGTTTTCGCCGAATTCCACTACTGAATATAAGCTGCCGTCCAGTTTCAGGATCATGCCACGGCTGATGTCGGATGTTGTTGCCATTGTGATTGTTTTTTAATGTAATACCCTTTCAGGCAGCCGCAAAAGTAGGGATTGGCGGCCAAATACAAGAAAGCTTGTGAGATTATGTTCCTGAGGCCATTTCCGGCTCCGGCCCCTGAAAACCAACAGATTCCGCTGAAATTGTTCACCGGAAAATAAAGATCTGTTAAAAAAAGTCAACAGAATAGGCTGCGCGCAGAAACCACCCGGTATCTAAGATGCATAGTCAATAAAATATTCTATGAAAAATTTTATACGCATTGCCTGCATACTGATCTGTTTGTTTTCACAAACACAACTATTTGCCAATACCGTGATTGTAAAAGGAACCGTAAAAGATTCTGCCAATAACCCGGTGGCCAACAGAACGGTAAAGATCTACAGTACAGACAGTACCAGCAATGGCTGTATCCTCTCCCATACAAAAGTAACCAACGCAAACGGGTACTATATAGATACACTCACCTGTAATGGTGATATCCGTAAGCTCGCCATCATTGTTGAGAACTGCAATGGTGCAAAGATCACGCATGACCCTTCCGTTACTTCCACAAATATTGTTGAGAGTAATTTTGTTATCTGCACCCCTATCAATACAACCGGTGCCGTTCCCTGTAAAGCTGCTTTCTCTTATACTTCTTTACCTACCGGTGTTAAGTTCAACAGCGCCGGTTCTGCAGGAATTTTCGCAGCAGACAGTATTATGAGCCGCAGCTGGACATTTGGCGATTCTTCTGCAGCGCTTACCGGAAATATAGTTGACCCAACACATGCTTATACAAAGCCCGGTATATATAATGTTTGCTTAACCATCAAAACCAAATACGGTTGTGAAAACAAATATTGCAGCACAGTAGTGTTTACGCCGGCATCCAATGATTGTAATGTGCAGGCAATGTTCTCTGCAGAAAAGATCGGCGCTAAAACATTCCGCTTCAATAGCAGTAACAGCACCACTTTAACCGGCGACAGCATTGTACAACGCATCTGGAAATTCAGCGACGGGTTTTCATTGGACGGCAACCAGGTAAATCCTTCCAGGGAATTTAAAGACAGCGGCAACTACACCGTATGCCTGAGTGTAAGAACAGCAAAGGGTTGTGAGAAACAATACTGTTTCAATCTCACCGTTCGCGATTCTTCTGCACGCAGCACCAATTGTAAAGCAGCCTTCACCTATACTGCACAAGGTACAACCGTAAAATTCAGTGCAGCGGGTTCTGCTGCAGCTGCCGGTGACAGTATCATCAGCCGGATCTGGTTATTTGGAGATAACACAACTCCGTCTACTGTAAACAGTATGGATCCTACACACCTGTTTGCAAAAGCCGGAACCTATAATGTCTGCCTGTATATCAAAACAAAGGGTGGTTGTGAAAGCAATATCTGTCAGAGTGTTACTGTCCGCGACAGTGCAGCTGTACCAACCAATTGTAAAGCTTTCTTCACGTATACCATCAAAGATTCTGTGATCGTATTCAACAGTGCAGATTCAAAAGGCGCAACGGCATCAGACAGCATCATCAGCAGAACCTGGTATTATGCGGATAGTACTACTTCTGTTTCGTTACCTGGCAATATCATTACCCCTTCCTATCCTTATACCAAGCCGGGCACTTATACTGTTTACCTGGTGATCAAAACACAAAGCGGTTGTGAAAGCAAGTATTCAGGAAAAGTGGTAATAGAGCCAAAAACGACACCTACCAATTGTAAAGCGGTGTTCACATATACCATCAAAGATTCTTTGATCGTATTTAACAGTGCAGATTCAAGGGGCACCACACCGGCAGACAGCATCATCAGCCGCACCTGGAGTTATTCAGACAGTACAAATACGGTTTCATTACCGGGTAATATCATCACCCCTTCTTATCCTTATACCAAACCCGGCTCTTACAAAGTGAAGCTGGTGATCAAAACAAAGGCGGGTTGTGAGAACAGCTATACCGGAACCGTAGTGATCGCTCCAAAACCGGCATCCAGCAATTGCAAAGCGTATTTCAGTTTCGCTGTGCAGAACAAAACAGTCAAATTCAACAGTAATACTTCTGCAGCAACTTCTGCGCAGGACAGTATCATCAGCCGGATCTGGTTCTTTGGCGACAGTACCACCAGCAATGCAGGATTATCCGGCAATATTGTTGACCCAACACATGAATATAAAAAAGCGGGTACTTACCATGTTTACCTGTATATCAAAACAAGAGCAGGTTGTGAAAGCAAATATGAAGCAACCGTTGTGATCGCAGCACCGAATTGCGAAGTGAAAGTACAGTACAGTACAGAAAGGGTTAGCCTGAAAAAGATCCAGTTCAACAGCAGCCTTACCACTACTGCAGCGGGTGACAGTATTGTAGCACGCAACTGGAAATTCGGCGACAATACAACATTGGGTGGCAACGAGATCAGTCCTGCCAAAGAGTATTCACTGATGGGCTTTTACAATACCTGCTTACAGGTAAAAACAGCCAATGGTTGTGAAGCACAGGTTTGCAGGGAGATCACTATTCAGGATACGGTTACCACTCCTCAGACCAATGTTGATTATATTAAGATCATCTCCATCAATCCGAACCCCGTGATCACACGAATGATGGCCACCATCTTCAGCAGAAACAGTAATGTGGAAGCAGAGATCTCTATCTATGATATTTATGGAAACGGAAAAATGAATATCAAGAAATTATTATCACAGGGTAACAATGTGATTGAAATAGCTACCGACTTCTTACCACATGGCCCTTATTTCCTGAAAGTAAGTACCAAGAACGGAAGAGACAGTAAGACTTTTTACAAACTGTAGGTTTTATCATCCAATATCCACGCAAACAGGCACCACTCAGGGTGCCTGTTTGCATTGTATCCCTTTGTTAAATAAATTCTAAACCCGGCAGTTCAATAAACTCAAAATAAGATTTGCAGTCTATGAGATTGTACACTTTTTAAAAACCTAACAAAACCTTTAGTTATGAAAAAGATCCTTTTTGCTTCTGTTGCCGCTTTGCTCTTTTCCTTCAGCACGATGGCACAAACCACCACTCCTCCCGCTTCTGATAAAAAAGCGGATATGAAAGACATGCGCAAAGACCTGAGAGACCTCAAAAAAGACAAAGCTGAGCGTCGTAAAGAAATCAAAGAAGGCGATAAAGATGAAGCCAAAGAGATTTCGAAAGACATTAAAGCAGACAAGAAAGACATTAAGAACGATGCCAAAGATCTGAAAGCAGATGGTGTAAAGCATCCCATAAAGAGAGCTGAAAAACAGATACACCATGCTAAAAAGAATGGATAATTGATTGTTTGTGCCCGTTAAAACAGTCCGCCTGAGGCGGACTGTTTTTTTATACCCAATAGCCAGTTCTGAAAAAAGGTTTAATTATATTTATAGACATGAAAAGAACCGCACTCATTACGGGTATCATTATTTTTTCAGGGATTGCCCTTGCGCATGAGTTCTGGCTGCATCCACAGAAATATTTCTATACCATACGCGAAACCGCCAATATCCGTTTTTCAGTGGGTGAAAATTTTGAGGGAGAGAACTGGAAAGGCAATAAAGACAAAATTACACAGCTGGCCTATTTTACTCCTTCGGGAAGCGTTGAGGATATTACAAACCGGATCTCAGGTAATGCCGGAGATTCTTTACAATTACCCTTGCAGGAAGAAGGCACCCATATGGTGATCTTTAACAGCACCAACAGTTTTATAAAACTGGAAGCCGATAAATTCAATGAATACCTGAAAGATGACGGACATGATGCAACAACCCTCTACCGAAAAGAACACGGGGAAGAAAAAAAAGCAGGTACCGAGCATTACCAGCGGAGTGTGAAAACCCTTTTACAGGTAAGCGGTAAATTAACCAATGCCTGTACAGAGCCAACCAGTCTTCCACTGGATATTATTCCGGCAGAAAATCCTTATTCTATACCCGATCCTTCTTCCCATAAAAAGATCATGGTCAGGTTCCGGGTGTTATTTCAGGGAGAGCCTCTGGCGGGTGCTTTGGTGAAAGCATGGTACCATATTCCGGGAAAAGGCCCAGGCATGGACAGTGTGCGCACCAATAAAAAAGGTTGGGTTAGCCTGGAAAGGCACCCGGGCCGATATATGGTGAGTTGTGTACATATGGAACGGGCCGATAAAGATGAGCAGGCCGACTGGCAGAGCTTCTGGGGCAGCCTTACCTTTGAATATTCCCATTTTTATCTCCGCAAAGAGGCCAGATAAGGCTTCGGGCAAAAAAACTCCAAACTTTAAACCCCAAACTTTAAACCTACCCTCTTTTAACCTATTTTTGCCGCGAATTTCAAAATAACTGAAACTTATATCATGGCAGTATTAGTGAATAAAAACTCGAAAATTATCGTGCAGGGTTTTACCGGTACAGAAGGTACTTTTCATGCAACACAAATGATCGAATACGGAACCAATGTAGTGGGTGGGGTAACGCCTAATAAAGGGGGTACAACCCATCTCGATAAGCCCGTATTTAACACCGTGGCTGATGCCGTTGCCAAAACAGGCGCGGATGTAAGTATCATTTTTGTACCACCGGCATTTGCCGCTGATGCGATCATGGAAGCTACGGATGCAGGTATTGGCCTGGTGGTTTGTATCACAGAAGGCATTCCTGTGCAGGATATGGTAAAAGTGAAGAATTATTTACTGGGTAAGAATACAAGGCTGATCGGGCCAAACTGTCCGGGCGTGATCACCGCAGGTGAAGCCAAAGTAGGTATCATGCCGGGCTTTATCTTTAAACCGGGACGTATCGGTATCGTTTCTAAAAGTGGTACCCTCACTTATGAGGCAGCCGACCAGGTGGTGAAAGCAGGTTTAGGCATCAGTACAGCGATCGGTATTGGCGGCGACCCGATCATCGGCACCCCAACCAAGGAAGCAGTAGAACTGTTGATGAACGACCCCGAAACAGATGGCATCATCATGATCGGCGAGATCGGCGGAAGCATGGAAGCAGACGCTGCACGCTGGATCAAAGACAATAAAACAAAACCGGTAGTAGGCTTTATTGCCGGACAAACCGCCCCTCCCGGCCGTCGTATGGGCCATGCAGGTGCGATCATTGGCGGTGCCGATGATACCGCTGCAGCCAAAATGAAGATCATGGCAGAGTGTGGTATTGAAGTAGTGGCCAGTCCTGCCGATATCGGTATCAAAATGGCAGCTATCCTGAAAAAATAAGCACAGTATTTGTATATAGTGATCCCGACCGCATCCCGGTCGGGATTTTTTATGCCTGTAGGACAATACAATGATTTGTTAATCGGTGCTAACTTGTGTGAATTAATCGGCAAGTTTGCATCCTAAGCATAAGAAGAATTGAAAAACAGTTACATGGCATTCAGAAAATTATACAGTCTGGCCTTTTTTGCAACGATCGCTTTTACGGCAAACGCTCAACCGGTTGATACGGCCTTTAAAAAAGAATGGATAGGTATTGATACGATCATTGTTTCGCAGGATCTGACGCGCACCGCTTTAGACAAAGTCAATGTCATTTATCAAAAAGCCAAAAAACAACAGTTGCAGGGGCAGGTGATCAAATGCTTACTGTACCAATACAACCTGCAGGAAAGGGTTACATCAAAGGATCCGAACCCTGTATTAAAAAAAATTGAACAGGAACTGTCAGAGACAAATAATGAAGTTCAAAAAGCCATCCTGCATTCCCTGCTTGCCAAATTATACAAACAATACTTTGATAGACACCGCTGGAACCTGTATGGCCGGAAAAAAACATCGGGAGTTATTAAAGAAGATATTACCACCTGGGGCATAGATGATTTTTCAGCAACTATCTCAAAACACTATTTGCTTTCGTTGGCAAAGCCCGAACTGCTGAAACAAAAGAAAACAGATCCTTATAACGCGGTTATTATAAAAGGCAATATACCGGGGCAATCCACTTTGTTTGACCTGCTGGCACATGAAGCGTTGATCTATTTTAAAACAGGAGAAGCTTCCATTACAAAAGCTGCAGATCTGTTTCTATTGACAGACACAGCTGCATTAGGCAATACTGCTGCATTTATACATGCCGCCATTCCGGCAAAGGACAGCAGTTCACATGGATGGATCACATTGCAGTTATTCAGGCAATTATTACTCACACATTTGCAGGATCCGGATAAAACTATTTTTATAGAGAACAATCTGGAAAGGATTGAATGGGTGTATAGCCATTCAAATTTCAGCCATAAAGAGATTCATTATAAAAGATCACTCGAAGATATCGCTCAGGCAAATACAGATTTACCTGTTACAGCACAGGCATGGTATCTGTTGGCAAAGATCGAATATGATAAAGCAGTGGGATTTAGTCCGTTTGCCGACACAACACAGCGCTACGGATATGTTCTCGCCAAACAGATCGCAGAAAATGCATTGTCCCGGTACAAAGAAAACAGCAGAGGTACAGCCAATCTGAAAAATCTTTTACTGGATATCACACACAAAGAATTGAGCACACAAACCGAAACGGTAAATATACCCGGTAAACCATTCAGGGCATTGGTGAGTTACCGGAATGTAGATACCGTTTACGGTAAGATCTTACGGCTGGATAAAGACATTGAGTTAAGCGACCAACTGAGGGCACCGGGGTATTGGAAAACGCTAAGAGGTGTAAAAGCCTACCGGTCCTTTACCCAACCCCTTCCGGCAACCCATGATTTTCAGTTACATAATGTAGAGATCAGGATTGATGAGCTTCCCGTGGGTGAATATGCATTGATCTGTTCGGGAAGTAAAGGGTTTGACGACAGTACGAATAAATTAAGTATACAAGCATTTTATGTTTCCAATATCAGTTATATACAGAACAAACAGGACGTTTTTGTATTGAACCGGGAAACCGGCAAACCGATGGCGAATGTAAAAGCAACCATCTATCAGCGATCCTATCTTTTTGCACAACAGAAAAACACGTATAATATCCTCTTCACAAAAACAACGGACGAAAAAGGGTATTTCCATATCGACCAGGGTAACCGGTATTACAATCTCCGCTATTCCTTCAGCAAGGGTGATGATCATTTATACCCGATGAAGGATGAATATTTTTACCCTGACTATAACGAACCGCTAAATGCAAACTACGAAAGAGTTAACAGCAGGGTCTTCATGTTTACAGACAGGTCTATCTATCGCCCTGGACAACTCGTATTCTTTAAAGGAATTGCGGTTACCAAAGATCAGAATACCCGATTAAGTAAGCTGATCACAAGCAGGGACAGTAGCTGGGTAATTCTATTTGATGCCAACAATAAGAAGATCGATTCCATCAGGTTTGCCTTAAATGATTTCGGATCTTTTAATGGAAAGTTCCGCTTGCCTTCCAATGGATTAACGGGCAATTTCAGCATTCATGTTCCGGAATACAATATGTCGGGGGCGAATTTCTCAGTAGAAGAATACAAACGCCCAACATTTGATGTAAAGTTTGAGAAAACAAAGGGTGCCTATCGTTTACAGGATTCTGTAACCATTACCGGGAATGCCCTCGCTTATGCAGGCAATGCCATTGCCGGTGCCAAAGTAGTATACACCGTTAAACGTACTACACGCTATGCCCAACCCATTTACTGGAGAAGGCCAACACCTGGCAATAGCCGCGAGATCAGTCATGGAGAGACAAAGACAGATGTCTCCGGAAAATTCAGTATCGCTTTCAAAGCCCTGGCAGATGATATTTTGGACAGGACCGGGAATCCGTTATTTGATTTTTCGATAACAGCCGATATAACTGATATCAGTGGTGAAACGCGAAGCAGCCAGGCTAATATCACAGTGGGCTTCAGTTCATTACTGTTAAATATCAATGCACCGGCTATAGCAGAAACTGATAGCCTGAAAGGAATCAATATCAGTACCACCAATCTCAGTTATGAGAAAGAACCGGCTATTGTTCAACTGAAAGTATATGCGCTGGTAGCACCGGAACAGGCTGTTCGTAAAAGATACTGGGCAAGGCCCGATCAGTTCGTGATGGATAAAAAAGAATTCAACCGTTATTTCCCAACTGATGAATACGAAGAAGAGAGCAATTATCAAACATGGGCTACGGGAGAGCTGGTAACAGAGGGAACGATCGATACCAAAGAAAAAAATACTTTCGGAATAAATAAGGCCACGCTCAAACCGGGTTATTACAAAATAGAAGCGCATTCGGTTGATCAGTACGGAGAATCCGTTAACACCGTACAGTTTATCCGGTTGTTTGATCGGGATCCAAAGGCTAAACAATTATCCGGCTTATTAAATTATACGCTTAACGGCACAGCTAAACCGGGAGAAACAGCCGTATTCCTGAGCGGCCGCATAGCAGATCATCTTTATGTGATCAGGAAAACTGACAGGGCCAAAAAAGATACAGGGCTCTATCAATTTCTTGAGAGAAATAAAGGAATAGAAACCATTCAATACATCCCGGATGAAACGGACAGAGGAGGTGTGTATATCAACGAAGCCTATGTATTTGACAACAGGGTGTACACACAACAATATGCAATTGATGTACCCTGGAACAATAAAAAATTAGAAGTACAATATGCCAGCTACCGAAATAAAACAGAGCCCGGCAGTAAAGAACAATGGTCAGTAACGGTACAGACAGATCAGCATGAAGCAGCAGCGGCAGAACTGGTAACCGGCATGTATGATGCATCACTTGACCAGTTTAAGCAACATAGCTGGGCGGCACCCAATATCTGGGAGAATAATTATAGCAGGAGTAGTTTTTCCGGCATCACCAATTTTGGTGCAGAAAATGGTTTTGAAAATAGTATGGCTGAACTAAGGTATGATGAAACAGATGCAGTTCATGACCAACTGGTGGGATATGCTTCTGAATTATGGAACAGGATGTCGGGCAAGCCCATTGTCAATCCATCAGGTCAGAGAATTATGGCTTTTGAAGACTTTACTTCTGGTTATGCAGCGTTAAACGAAACCGTTATTGTTGGCAAGGGTATCAAGGACATGGCAAAATTACCAAGCATTGCGCCTGGTGCGAATGCGAGCATCCAGCTCAGGGGTTCTTATACAACAGCTATAGGTGAAGAAGCATTATATATAGTAGACGGAAAAGAGACAAAAGATATTAGCAACCTAGATCCTAATAATATCCTCTCACTAACAGTACTGAATGGCAATGAGGCTGCTGCATATGGCAGCAAGGGAACGCATGGAGTGATTGTGGTTGTTACAAAAACAGGCAGTACCCCACCCGTCCAGCCGCGTAAGAATTTCAACGAAACAGCATTTTTCTTCCCGCAACTCTACGCAGACAGTTCCGGTAAATACAGTTTCAGTTTTACTATGCCGGAAGCATTAACCCAATGGAAATGGATGAGCTTTGCACATACCAGGGATCTCGCAGTGGGCAATGACAATACAACGATTGTTACCCAGAAAAAAATGATGATCCAGCCCAATGCACCAAGGTTTTTGCGTGAGGGCGATGTGATGGAGTTCAGTGCGAAGATCGTGAACATGAGTGACCAGGAAATTACGGGGCAAGTCAGTTTTGAATTGGTAGATGCTACCACCAATACTTCAGTGGATGGCTGGTTTCAGAATGTATTCCCTTCTCAATATTTTACCGTAGAAGCCGGCAAAAGTTTCCCGTTGAAATTCCCCTTGCAGGTTCCGTTCAGTTTTAACAGGCCGCTTACCTGGCGCATTATTGCCAAAGCCGGGGAGTATAGCGACGGTGAAGAAAACACTTTACCGGTCTTGACTAACCGTGTACTAGTAACCGAAAGTCTGCCATTGTTCTTACAGAATGATACCACACAACAATTCAAATTTGACAAACTGATTCATGCAGAAAGTGAGTCGCTATCTCATGAAGGACTTACTGTAGAATATACGAGTAATCCCGTTTGGTATGCCGTACAGGCATTGCCTTACCTGATGGAATATCCGTATGAATGCGTGGAACAAACTTTTAACCGTTTTTATGCCAACAGCCTGGCTTCTTTTATTATAAACAAGAACCCGAAGATCAAACAGGTATTTGAACAATGGAAAGCTGACTCCAGTTCTTTAAAAAGCAATCTGCAAAAAAATGAAGATCTGAAGCAGGTGCTCCTTCAGGAAACTCCCTGGGTAATGCAGGCCGAAAGTGAAGAACAGCAAAAGAAAAACATTGCCTTACTCTTTGATATGATCCGGTTAAGCAGCCAGACAGAATCGCTGATCGAAAGATTATCGCAACTGCAATTGGCAGATGGAGGTTTCAGCTGGTTCAAAGGCGGCACGGCAGACAGGTATATGACCAATTATGTGCTCACCGGTATTGGCAAATTAAAAAGACTGGGTGCTTTATCACCCGAGATCGCTTTGCGTATCAGAAATCTGTTGGTGAATGCCATCAGGTACTCAGACGGGAAAATTGCAGAAGATTATAACCGGTTAATCAAAAACAAAGCAGACCTGGGTAAACAACAAATAAGCAGCACACAGATTGATTATCTCTATATGCGCAGTTTCTTCAGGGATATTGCCCAGCAATCACAAACTGCTTATGATTTTTATTACAGGCAGGGCAAACAATTCTGGATCAAACAAAACAGTTATTACCGCGCTCAACTAGGTTTGGTCTTTTTCCGTAATAATGAGGAAAAATTTGCAACGGCCACCATCCTCCCTGCCTTAGAGGAAAACGCCATCAACGATCCTAAACTGGGTATGTACTGGAAGTCGACGTACACAGGCTACTGGTACCAATCGCCCATCGAACACCAGAGCATGATGATCGCTTTTATGAGTGAGATCAACAACCATGAATTACTCAGCAAAAATATCAATGCCATGAAAACATGGCTGCTGCTGAATAAACAAACCAGCAACTGGAAAACAACGGTAGCCACTGCCGATGCCTGTTACGCTTTATTATTGAACGGCTCTGACTGGTTAAATACCGAAAGAAAGGTAACCATCCAATTAGGCAATTACACCATCAACAGCAGTAAAGAAAAAACAGAAGCCGGCACCGGTTATTTCAAAAAAAGAATCGAAGGAAAACAGGTAACCCCAGAAATGGGAAATATTATGGTAACTGCCAAATCATCAATTTCCCAATTTCCCAATTCCAAAGTTTCCCAATCCCCAAGTTGGGGTAGTGTGTACTGGCAGTATTTTGAAGACATGGACAAAGTAACTTCCGCAGCATCTCCTCTATCTCTACATAAAAATTTATTCATTGAAAAAAATACAGATAAAGGGAAAGTTCTTGAATTGATCAAAGAAGGGGAAGAACTGAAGACCGGTGATAAAGTAGTGATCCGAATGGAACTTCGCTCCGATCGTGATATGGATTATGTTCACCTGAAAGATATGCGTGCCTCTTCTATGGAACCTGTAAATGTATTAAGCAGTTACAAATGGCAGGATGGGCTTGGCTACTACGAAAGCACCAAAGATGCCAGCAGTAATTTCTTTTTCAGTCATTTGCCCAAAGGGACCTATGTATTTGAATACCCGGTTTTCATTACCCATACCGGATTGTTCTCTGTTGGATTGGCTACCATTCAGTGTATGTATGCACCGGAATTTACCAGTCATTCAGAGGGTGTAAAGATCAGAGTCTCCGAATAGTTTCGCTAAAAGAGTAACCGAAGAAAAAGAGAGTCTTCCATTTTCGGAAATTCTTTTTTTCTTCTTTTCTTCGTTCTTCTCTTAACGAAATGGTTTTTCACGACCTTTGCAGCAATGAACATCGATTATCTCATAATTGGACAAGGCATCTGCGGCACATTTCTCAGTCACGAATTGATCAAGGCCGGCAAGTCTGTATTAGTGATAGATGAAGACCGTCCATTCAGTTCCACTAAAGTTGCCAGTGGCGTGATCAATCCCATTACCGGCAGGAGAATGGTTAGAACCTGGGAGATCGAGAAGCTGATGCCGTATGCTGTTGAAGCCTACCGTGCATTTGGGGAAGAATTGAAAGTTTCTTTGATCCGCCAATCCAATATCCTCGATTTCCATCCCACCCCTCAAATGGTGTTGGCTTTTGCAGAAAGACAACCGATAGAGCAGGAATATTTAAGCATTCCCAAAGATGCAGATAGATGGAAACAGTATTTCAATTATGATTTTTCAATCGGAGAGATCAATCCCTGCTGGCTGATAGACCTGCATACTTTACTTGCCAAATGGCGTGAACAATTAAAAGAAAAGAATGCTTTATTGGAACAGGTATTTCATTGGGAAGATTGCCAGGTATCTGAAGACCATATCACGTACCAAAACATTACCGCACAGAAGATCATTTTTTGTGAAGGGGTTTCCGGTTTTGATAATCCATATTTTCAACTCCTGCCCTATGCCCGTAATAAAGGCCAGGCATTGATTGTTCGTGTTCCGGGTTTGCCGCAAACGAATATTTTTAAACAGGGTTATGTAATGGTTCCCTGGAAAGAGGACCTGTTTTGGGTGGGTTCTACTTACGAATGGGACTTTACCGATACCCATCCATCACCCGATTTCCGGAACAAAGCAGAAGCCCATCTCAAACACTGGCTCAAACTTCCTTTTGAAACAGTTGACCATCTTGCCTCCGAACGCCCCGCCAATATGGAGCGCAGGCCATTTGTAGGTTTGCACCCTGTTACAGCTTCTGTGGGTGTATTTAATGGCATGGGTACCAAGGGATGTTCGCTTGCTCCTTTTTTTGCAAAAGAGTTTGCTGATTTTCTTGTGCAGGGCACTCCTATCAATCCGCAGGCAGACGTAAAAAGATTTACAAAGATTTTGAGCCGAGGGAAATAGCTTTTCTTATTTTTAGAACTCAGGCCACAGATCGCACAGATTTTCAAAGAAAGAACGCTGGGTATTCTGTGTATGCTGGGTAAAAAAAATACACAATGGCTACAGATAACTCCACTACCGCTTATTCCATCCCGCTCAGTTACCGGAAGATGGAAAACCTCCATATTGTTTTCTGGTTATTTAAAGATGTGGCCTGGTGTATGGTATGGCGCCCGTTGGGGATTGCTATGATCTTTCCTACACTGATCATCTCTATTGTGATTGCCTGGAGAACGCGTATGTATATGTCGGAGCTCTGTCATAATCTTGCCATCACGATCTGGATCAGCGCCAACTCCTACTGGATGATCAGCGAATTCTTACATTTTGATACCTGGCATTTGGTTGGCGATCTTACCTATAAGCATCTTGCCTTAATCCCGTTCAGCCTGGGAATCCTGATCCTTGCTTTTTATTACGGATATTGGAAACCCCGTCACAAAAACGAACTCGAAACCATGTGATCAAACGGCGAATGGATAATATTTTACACTTATCCATTTTCTTCTTGCAAAAAATGCCCCATTGTTGCGAATTTCAGGCAGTTCAATAAGCTGATAATCATTTATTATTCAAGCAATTATGTGACATTTTGCTGCATTGGCAACCATGTAGCAAAAAACCGAAAAAAACAATCCTTTTACCGTTCATCCGAGAACGTTTGCCATTCGTGAAAGCGCAAGTCCCGCTGCTCACTGTTACCAATCAGTATATGGCCCCTCCCGCTATATCTTTACTGTATCAAAGTAAATGGAGCCTCGCTCCCATGTAATATGAACCCATCGCTCGACACCCAGCTTTTCAGATTCCGTCAGCACATCAAACCACCGGGAAAATAATTCCCATCGTTCCTTAACCATTTCAGGTAAAAGACTTACAGGTATTTTCTACCACTCAAATGATGCAATATTGTATCATTACTGATAGCGTTATATTTACCCGTGATCTTTCCATGGCAGCTGCAGTGCAGCTCAGGAACCGTATTAACCAAATTTCAAACTGACAACTTATGAATACCCAAATGAAACCGATCGTACTGGTCATCTTAGGATGTGCCGCTTTTCTTTTTATTTTTTCATGTTCTGATAAACAAAATGAAGATATCACCCAGTCTGTTAATAAAAACGGATCTGTAGAAACCGCTGTACAGGTAGACCACCTGGATAGCTTACACGATATCCTCGTCACCACCCATAAAATATGGGCCCGTAACCAGGAAGTAAAAACGGTTGTGTACAGAGACACTTTACCTTCATTAGGTATTGAACACACTACTGCCGAAAATGCGGAAGGGGATACCAAAAATGTGCAGGTGAAGAAAGATTACGAAATATTCATCACCGTTAAATAAGCATACAACCATGAAGAAATCAAGATGTATAGAGTTGGTGCTGATCACGGCCGCATTAGCCAGTTGTAACCAGCCAAAAAAAGACTGGGACGATAATAATAAAGTTCATCTGCGCAGTGATAGTACGGCACCTTATACAAGGGTACACCATCATAGTGGCATAGGCACGGCTTTATTATGGTATTATGCTTTCAGGCCTTACGGACATTACAACAATGGATTTTACCAAAGAGCCGGTTATTATTCCGGAGGTATCAGTTCTAATTCCAATATAGGAACGAACGGATTTAAAGGTTCGGTAGTGAGAGGGGGATTTGGGAGAGGGGGATTTAGTGTAAGCAGTTAACATCCACCCCCCGCCCCCTAAAGGGGGGGAGTTATGGGGGTGCACATAGCATAAAATGATAACAGAATAATATTTAGTAACCAAAATAAATTCCCCCTTCAGGGGGTTAGGGGGTATGAAACGAATTACAACAACACCACGCAATAACTGGCAATCGGCCGTAGAAGAACTGGGCTTTGGTTTTCATACCACCAATGTTCCGTATTGGGATGAGAGTGTGTATTATGAGATGGAGATGAGAGAGATCCTGTTCATTGAAAAAGCAACAGCGGAGTTATGGGATCTATGTCTCGGTGCTGTACAGCATGTGATGGACAATAAGCTCTACAATAAATTCGGGATCCCCGAATGGATCGTTCCACAAATTGAAAAGAGTTGGGCAGAAGATCATCCGGCTATTTATGGAAGATTTGATCTTTGTTATAAGAACGGAGAATTAAAAATGCTTGAGTTCAATGCCGACACACCCACGAGTTTGTATGAAGCGGGTATTGTGCAGTGGTTCTGGCTGAAAGATTTCGACGCTGACAAAGATCAGTTCAACAGTGTGCATGAAAAACTGATCGCTTACTGGAAGTATCTTAAGAATTATTTGCAGCCTGGCACTTTACATTTTACCTGTTTAAAAGAAACCCTGGAAGATCTGACCAATGTAGAATACATGCGCGATTGCGCGATACAGGCCGGATTGGAAACCAAACTGGTGTTTATTGATGATCTGGGCTGGGACGAGGAGAGCAAACAGTTCCTTGACCTGGAAGGATTGCCCATCAAAAATATTTTTAAGCTCTATCCCTGGGAATGGTTGATGACAGATGAGTTTGGCAAACATATTCCAGAAGACAGCAACCGTGCTTTATGGATCGAGCCCGCATGGAAAATGATCTTATCCAATAAAGCGATTCTGCCGATACTCTGGGAATTGTATCCGGATTGTCCATACCTCTTACCGGCTTATTTTGAAGAAGGCAAACTCACCAATTATGTAAAAAAACCGATCCTTTCAAGAGAAGGAGCCAATATTGATATGGTGATGAAGAATATTTCGCTTCAAAAAACAGAAGGCGCCTATGGTGCAGAAGGATATATCTACCAGGAATTATTTACGCTGCCTAATTTTTCAGACCATTATCCTGTTATAGGCAGTTGGGTAATTGGCCAGGAGCCTGCAGGCATGGGCATTCGGGAAGCAAATACTTTGGTTACCGATAACCTGAGCCGGTTTGTTCCACATCTGATTGTTTAATCGGATCAATACCTATCGAAAACATATCTCGATATCATTCCACCTGTATAGTTGGTGGCAATGATCTGGTTGCCGGTGAATATAACATCATCAAAATACAGATCAGCTGACGCATGTGTATAGCTGTCATACATATGAACTTCTAATGACTGGTGCAGATCATTATAATAATTTCCATTACGGTCGTAATAACCTGATGATACCGAACGGATATCCCATGAACCCCGCATCAGAATATTGCCATCATCATATTTTGCCGTTCCGTCATTATAAAAATGAAAGACGCCAGCTTCCAGACCTGTATTAAAATAATGCCATCCATATCCATTATTCTGAGATGACTCACTTAACACCCAGGAGCCGGAAACTGGTATGATAACCGGACCGGGCACAGATTTTACACAACTCTGAAAAAATAAAAAGGCAACCAGTAAAGGAACATAACGTAAATATTTTTTCATACAAAATAGATTTGGTTTCAGTATTATTTTATACTGATACCTATTCAATTCTGTTACCAAAAAAAAGATAAACAGGCGTTTATCATTCCTTTTAATGAATATTTAACGATTGGGACAAAGGGATATATAATGAACCGGGAATGTAATTATACAGGTCGTAGTTACACATGTTTTCAGTAAAATTGAAAAACAGCCATTACGTTTTTACCAGGATTTGATTTTGGTAGCGAGGATGGTTGTTCCAAATCCCAGAATAGCAATCAGGGTAAATGACCAGCGGAGACTGAATGCCTGGGCGATAAAACCAATTAATGGGGGCCCCATCAAAAATCCTAAAAAACCGATCGTTGATACAGCCGTCAGAGCCATCCCCGGAGATAATGTTTTTGATTTTCCTGCCGCACTATATACTAAAGGGATCACAGAAGATACCCCAATACCTACCAACAAGAATCCGATCGTAGCCGTTACAATACCGGGGAACAATACAGCCGTCAGTAATCCTGTGGTGATCACAACACCGCTTCCCTGTAAAACTTTTTGTATCCCCAGCTTTGTAACGATCTTATCACCAATAAAACGGCCACCGGCCATGGTGCTCATAAATGCAGTGTACCCCAATGGTATCAAACCTTTA
>CBHRAM010000001.1:0-47536 GCA_966076165.1 uncultured Chitinophagaceae bacterium | reverse complement strand
CAAAGGCGCGGTAAAACAAACTGCGCCTTTGCGCCTCTGCGTGAACCTTAATCTATCATTAAAAAAAACAGGGATTTACAGGGACGGCAAGCAATCCCTGAAAATAATCAGTAGTTTTAAACAAAGCTTCAGCCATGCGTTTTCTCACAAGATTGTTTGCCGTATTACTTGTATTGGTCATTGTTTACCTGTTTGGCTCTCACCCTGCTACACCAGTGTATGATCTAGCTGTTCCAACCGTTCCTGCAGCGGCGGTCAGCCTGGAAAAATATATAGCTGATCAGGAATCAAAACACAAGATCAAACCAGATAATGAAGCCCGGATCGTTTGGGCCAATGATTCTCTCAAACAAAAAACAGAATACGCCATTGTGTACCTGCATGGGTTTAGTGCCTCCCAGGAAGAAGGCGATCCTGTACACAGAAATCTCGCCAAAGAATTTGGATGCAATCTTTATCTGTCAAGATTATCACAACATGGGATTGACACATCAGATGCTTTAGCAAACATGACCGCAGATAACCTCTGGGAATCCGCCAAAGAAGCTTACGCTATCGGCAAACAATTAGGCAACAAAGTGATCCTGATGGGCACTTCTACCGGTGGTACGCTGGCTTTACAACTGGCGGCTGCTTATCCGGAAGTAGCCGGATTGGTTCTACTCTCTCCCAATATTGCTATCAATGATCCCAATGCATGGTTATTGAATAATCCATGGGGGTTACAGATCGCAAGACTGGTGAAAGGATCTAAATTCAATATCATCCATAAAGATAATCCCGAGTACAAAAAATACTGGAACGATCGATATCGTCTGGAAGCTACGGTAGAACTGGAAGAATTATTAGAGACCACCATGACGGATGCTAATTTTTCCAAAATCAAACAACCCACCCTCGTCTTATATTATTATAAAGACGAACAGCACCAGGATCCTGTTGTGAAAGTATCTGCCATGAAAGAAATGTTTGCACATTTAGGCACAGCAGAAACGCAGAAAAAAATGATCCCCATACCCGAAGCTGGCAACCATGTATTGGGTTCACCTATTCAATCGAAAGATATTATTACGGTAGAAAAAGAAGCAGCCCTATTCATGAAAGAAACGCTTCATATGACAGCTACAGGGCACTGATTTTCCAGTCTGTAGTTTGTGGTTTGTGGTCTTTAGTTGTGGTTTTTCTGAAAACAACAGACCTGAGACCACAAACCACAAACTTTGCTATCTTCACTCCACTCTAACACTAAAACGCTTGCCTATGCGCCGCAGTAAAATTGCCGGTATTGGGATGTATGTACCCAAGAACGTAGTCACCAACCAGGATCTTACCCAGTACATGGATACCAATGATGAGTGGATACAGGAAAGAACCGGTATCAAAGAGCGCCGTTACGCCCACCGCACAGAAGAAACCACTACCACCATGGCTGTTGAATCGGCCAAAATAGCGATTGAACGGGCAGGAACCACACCGCAGGATATTGACTTTATTGTATTTGCCACTCTATCGCCTGACTACTATTTTCCCGGTTGTGGTGTTATGTTACAACGTGCGCTGAAAATGAAAGAAGTAGGTGCGTTGGATGTACGTAACCAGTGCAGTGGTTTTTTATATGCATTGAGTGTGGCTGATCAGTTCATTAAAACAGGTATGTATAAGAATATCCTGGTGGTAGGTAGTGAGAAACATTCTTTTGGTCTGGATTTTACCACTAGGGGCAGAAATATCTCCGTGATCTTTGGTGATGGCTCAGGCGCCGTTGTATTGCAGCCTACCGAAGATGAGAACCAGGGTATATTAAGCACCCATTTACATAGTGATGGAGAATCGGCCGAGATACTGGCCATGTATAACCCCGGCACACATGCCAATCACTGGGGCACCCATAACTATGCCGATTTTGATGATGCACCGATTGCCAATATGTTCATGAGTCATGCTATGATCGACAATGCCCAGAACTTCCCTTATATGGATGGGCAATCGGTTTTCAAAAAAGCCGTAGTTAAGTTCCCCGAAGTGATCCAGGAAGCTTTGGAAGCCAATGGATATCAAAGTTCCGACATCAGTATGCTGATCCCTCACCAGGCCAATCTGCGGATCAGCCAGTTTGTACAGCACAAATTAAAGCTGAGCGATGATCAGGTATATAACAATATTCAACAATACGGTAACACTACCGCAGCTTCTGTTCCCATAGCTTTGTGTGAGGCCTGGGAGAAGGGTAAGATCAAACAGGGCGACCTGGTTTGCCTGGCAGCTTTTGGCAGTGGTTTTACCTGGGCCAGTGCTCTGATCAAATGGTGACCGCCGGTTTCCCAGATTTTTGTAGGATAGTTTTATGATTTTTGATGAATGATAAAACAGTAACTTGCCCGCTTTCTTAAACAAGCGGTTGTTCTGCCGTTGCTGGTGTTATCAGCAGCAACAGAAAGGATTTTAATAAAATAAAATGATGTTGGTGACTACACCATATCTAAGAATATTATAGTGATGAGTGACAGAAAAATAATTTATCTCGTTAATCCTATATCGGGTACTTCTAAAAAAGAAGCGATCAAGAAACTGATCGAAAGAGAGACCACAGCCCAGGGTATTGCTTTTGAAATAACGCATACCAATGCAGACGGTGATTATGACTGGTTGAAAGATAAGATCATCCGCGAAAAAATTACCGACGTTGTAATGACCGGTGGCGATGGCACGGTTAACCAGGTTACCGGCGCTTTACGGGGTGTGAATGTGAGGTTTGGCATCATACCGATGGGTTCTGGCAATGGACTGGCCCGTTGTGCAGGTATCCCTACCAAGCCACAACAGGCACTGGCCATGATCTTTACAGGCAGGTCAAAGAAAGTAGATGCATTCCTGATCAATAACCAATATGCCTGTATGCTTAGCGGTATTGGTTTTGATGCACAGGTGGCACATGATTTTGCAACAAAAGCTTCGCGTGGTTTACTTACCTATACGCAACAGAGTATTGTCAACTTTTTTAAAGCACATCCTTACCAGTTTGAAGTGGTGATTGACGGTTTTTCTTTTTTTACCGATGCTTTTTTTATCAGCATAGCCAACAGCAACCAGTTTGGCAATAATTTTACCATTGCCCCGCAGGCTAATCTGCATGATGGTTTACTGGATATTGTGATCGTTCAGAAAATGAACAAAGCTAAACTGCCTTTTGTGATGCTGAAACATATCCGCAGTAATAATAAACTGCAGGAGCTGGTAGAATCGATGAGTGAGAAGAATATCCTCTATTTTCAAACCACTTCGCTTACGATCAAAAATCTGAAATATGCACCCTTGCATATTGACGGAGAACCCAGGGAGACTTCAGAAGAATTTGAGATCGAGATTTTGAAAGACTGTTTTGATCTGATACAGGCTTAAAACAACCTTTTGGAAAGTTTTCACCTTTCCAAAAGTTAGTGTACAAGTTTTTTCAGCCGTTCCATTTGTTCCTTATTGGCAGCATTATCCAATGCCTGCGCAATATCCCTTTTCTCTGCAGCCGTTAAGTGAAAACTCAAACTTGCCGGTGCATCATTTTTAGATGGCACATATTGAAAACATACCCGGTAAAATTCAGGGCCATAAGAATTGGCCAGGTATTCCAGTTGATCGTGCTGATAATAATCCTGGATCTTAAACCAGTTATTCTGCAATAATAAAAACGGTTTTGTCATCAGGCTGATGAGATTATTGCTTTCATAAGGTTTATCCCAATCACCCAGGCTCCTGTCGCGGATCTGCAGTAAAACCACTTTGCTCGTATTCATTTCCAGCCATTCCCTGAATACATTGATAAAACGCAGACAGGATTCCTGTCCGAAATTATCGCGCAGCCCCGCATCCATTACATCAATGCCGGGGTTAGTAGGCAACCACACATTGGGTAATACATAAGGGAAGGTAGCATTCATGCGCAGGGCAGATAAAATATTCACCTGCAAAGGATCCTGCTTGCTGAAGAAGGAATTAAAATCAACCGCATCCGGGTCAACCGACATGATCTTGCTGCTATCTGCATCCGGCCGCATTAAAAACCGAACCGGGTGTGTACCAATCACCATTTTTCTTCCATCACGTGTGATCACCGAATTGAACAGCATGGTGGGTATTTCTGCATTGGCTTCCGGCGCAGCATACTCTTTTAATGGTTTGGCCAATACACCTTGTGTGTTCTCATCCAGTTTCTGCTCAAACGCGTAGCCCCTGTCTTTGGCATAGTCAAAACCATTCACGGTAAATTTCTGCACCGGCCCGATCAGGTCCCTGGATACAAAAGAGGAGAACAGCGGGCTTAACAGATCATGCGAAATATTGGCTGTATACTGTTTATCCTGCAGGTTGATCTTCTCTCCTTTCATTTTACGGTAATACAATTCACGGAAATAAGCCGCACCCAGCATACCACCCGAAGCACCGTTGATCAGAAATGTCTGGCGCATTAATTGTCCGCCTAAAACGCTATCCAGTCTTTGCAAAGTATTCATCGTAAAAGCTGCACTCCTTGATCCGCCACCGCTTGTATTAATGATGTATAAAACCGGCAGGTCTTCTTTCTGCCTGGCTTTCCATTTATCTAACAGATTGATGAAATATTTTTTATCCGCTTCGATATTTTTTTTACTGGCCAGCTCGCTGATGGCTTCGCGGCTATAAACAGGCCTTTCATTCCGGTTACTGTAGTTCAGGCCAAAAGCTTTACTGCGCGGGTCAATGATCTCTTTTTGATAAAGAATATTGAGGATGATGTAGAGTACAACTATCACGGGGATACTCCATGTACGCAAAAACAAAGAGATCGCCCCGGCCACTGCCATCAGGATGGCAAACAGAATTGTGATACTTGCGGCAGCCGGCAGTTGAAACAATCTCGCATCAGAAGAATAGCCCACCAGTATCAAAAAAATAAAAGAGAAAGTAATAGCGATCACGGCTGCTACATGATGGTGTTTGAAGACCGCATTCAGAAAATCATCGCTGTAATGCCTGATATCCCTTGGTTTTCTCAGGCGGAAACCGGCACTTAAAAACCAGTCAACCTGCAGTTCTGTTTTCTGTTCGGGCAGGGTTGTTTTTTTAATGGCCAGCTCATATTCCAGGTTGGCTTTGTTCATTACCGCCCCCATGGTATAATAGATCGTCTTATCGGCACCGAAAAAATAAATAAAGGAAATAGCCACAGAAAGAATGATCCCGCCGGTAAACCCACCAACCAATCCAAGGATCTTGATACCATGAAACAATTCCTGGTAACGGGCATAATCAACCGCTTTGATCAGGTAAAAGAAAAGAAAGGCCAGCGGTATGATCGCATTATTGATACAGTATTTAAGAAATGGCTGTTCGGTGGTTGCGAGAAATAAAACATTTTTACTATGCAGGATAAACGTGGTGATATTCCAGCTCATAAAAAAGATACCAATGGCAAACCCTACGATAGCAGTACTGAGTGCCGTTACATCACCAAAATATTCCGGTGCCAGAAAAAGGGAGTTGGCACCAAAAGTGAACATGAAGTTTCCGGCTACGGTAGCAAACAGGATATACCAAAGCACCAGAAATACCTGGTAACGGCGAAAGTGCAACAGAAATAGCTGCACAGGCAAGGACCGCCAGAAACCAATCAGGTATTGCTTCATATAAATAAGAGTACTATTTCAAAATCTTTGCTGCATGTGCTTGCAGATTATCGGATTGGTGGATTAACGGATTGTAATTCGCGAATCCGCAATCCGCTAATTCGTCAATCAATTCTTACGAATGATAAAAAGGGTTGTAACCAACGACAATAACAAAAGCATCCCCGTTAACTGGTGCAATTGCGCCATCCATTCAAATGCTCCCCAATGGCCAGGTATGATACCGGTACTCGTTAGTACACTGCCGATGCCTAATATAATTTGCACCAATACAATCAGCAATGGCAAACGGCGGGTTTTTTGAAACAAAACCGGGCCATTCGTTTTAAATAATTTTATTGACCACACTACAATCAATACGCAGAGCAGATAAGCCAGTCCGCGGTGAATAAAATGGATCAGGATCGTATTGTTAACCAGGTTCAATCCAAATGATTGATCAGTGGCTAATCTATCCGGCACCCATTGTCCATTAATCGTGGGCCAGGTGGGTGCTACCGTTGCAGCTTTATGTCCGGCCATTAAGGCACCATATAATAATTGGATCACCAATAACATCAAAATACCGATGTTCCAGTTTCTGAGTGAGCTGTTTTGTATTCTTTGTGCATCCGGTACTAATAATTGCAGGGCAAACCAGAATGTATAAGACAATAATCCCAGCGCAAAAATAAAATGCAGTGCCAGTTTGGTGGGTTGTACATAAACGGCATCGCCGGTGAGTCCGCTGGCTACCATGATCCAGCCAATAGCGCCCTGTAAAGCCCCTAAGAAAAACAAAGCCAGTAAGGGCTGTACCATTTCTTTCTTAAAATGTCTTTTTACCAGGAACCACACAAACCCGATCAGGAATATCATGCCAATGGTTCTTGCCCATAAACGGTGAAACCATTCCCAGAAAAAGATGAATTTGAAATCGGAGAGCGTAAAATCAAAATTGAGTAAATGAAACTGCGGGGTTTGGCGGTATTTTTCAAACTCAGCCATCCATTGCTGTTCATTCAAAGGAGGCAGCGAGCCGGTGATCACATCCCATTGTGTAATGGAAAGACCGCTGCCGGTTAAACGGGTGATGCCGCCTAAAGCTATCTGGATCACCGTCATACCCACCCCTATCAATAACCAGGTGGCCACCAGCCGGGAAGAACGTTCTGTTGTTTGCATAAAGTTCCGGTTTCTGAACGGGCCAAAGTTACCGATATAAGTTTCCTCGCCTGAATTTTGCCAAATCAATTTGGAAAATATACCCGCGATGTTTCAACTTTACCGGGTGTTAGAACCCTGTTACCAAACCGAATGGAGAGAAGCCGGTGCCGATGAAGCCGGACGGGGCTGCTATGCCGGGCCGGTATTCGCCGCTGCCGTGATCCTGCCGGTTGATTTTTATCATCCCCTGCTCAACGACAGTAAACAGGTGGCTGAAAAAGACAGGGATCTCCTGAAAGAAATTATCCAATCTGCTGCCATCAGCTGGGCCGTGGCCAGTATTGACAATGAAGAAATTGATAAGATCAATATCCTCAAAGCTTCTTTTAAAGCCATGCACCTGGCCATTGACCAGTTAAAACCCAAACCGCAATTATTATTGATAGACGGGAACCGTTTCGTTCCTTATAAAAAAACGCCGCATCACTGCATCATCAAAGGCGATGGCAAATATGCCAATATAGCCGCCGCCAGCATCCTTGCCAAAACATTCCGTGATACTTATATGAAACAGCTGCACGAAGAATTTCCGCAGTATGGCTGGGATAAGAATAAAGGGTATGGAACTTTACAACACAGAAAGGCGATTGAGCAATTTGGTTTGTGTAAATATCACCGGAAGAGCTATAATATTCTGCCGTTGCAGTCGGAGCTGGGGTTTCGCTAAAGTGATTTAACCTTGCGAACCCTTGTTCCTTTGCGTCTTTGCGGTGAGAAGAAGGATTAACCGCAAAGACGCAAAGGAACAAGGTTACGCAAGGAATAGACCTGATTTTATTCTTCCCAAACTCCCGCCCCTTCCCTGATCACTTCATACTCATCTTTCGTACAGTCTACAATCGTTGAAGGGATCATTCCCCCAATGCCGCCATCAATGACAATATCCACCAGTTTTTCAAAATTGGCATGCATCAGTTCCGGATCGGTATATTCTTCCACCATTTCACCGGGTAATGAAGCGGAAAGCAAGGGATGTGAGAGTTCATGAACAATGGTGCGGGCAATATTATTATCCGGCACACGAAGGCCGATGGTATTTTTTTTGCTGTGCAGGATCTTAGGCACTTCCTTACTTGCCGGTAAGATAAATGTATAAGGCCCGGGTAAATAATTTTTCAGTAAACGATATAAGGGCGTGGAAATACTTTTGGTGTATTTACTCAGATCGCTGAGGTCATAACATACAAAGCTCAGTTGTGCTTTGGCCGGATCGATATTCTTGATCCTCGCGATCCTTTCAATCGCTTTGGGTTGAAAGATATCACAGCCAAGACCATAGATCGTATCGGTTGGGTAAATGATCACCCCTCCGTCGAGTAAACATTCGATCACGGTTTTGATATGCCTTGCATTGGGATTATCGGGGTGTATCGTTAATAACATACTGCAATTTACGAACAATGTACAAGCTTACCTTAAGAAGCCTTTAACCTTTAGGACTTTTGAAAAAATCCTTACACATTGTATTTTTGCACAAAATCAATCAACCATGCAACTTCAACCCGTTCCGGTGGTAGATGATATCAGCCCCTCAGACTTTAAACAGCAATATTATTTCCCGCAACAGCCCCTGGTCATTAAAAACCTGGCCAAAAGCTGGCCCGCTTATGAAAAATGGAACTGGGCATATTTTAAAGAACTGGTAGGCAAACAGGAAGTGGCTTTATACAATAATGTAAAAAGCGATGCGTACACACCCATTAATACGGCAGACGATTACAAGACCTTTGGTGAATACATTGATATGATCAGCAAAGGCCCGGCGGGCTGGCGGATCTTTCTCTTCAATATTTTTGACCATGCTCCCGAGCTGACCAAAGATTTTACCTGGCCCGAACATTTGATGAAGGGGTTTGTAAAAAAATACCCGATGCTGTTTACCGGCGGACAAACATCGATCACCCACATGCATTTTGATATTGATGTGAGCCATATCCTGCACACCCAATTTGCCGGAAGAAAAAGGGTCTTGCTTTTCCCACACGAAGAACAGCATAAACTTTACCGAAAACCCTTTGAAGTATTAAGCCTGGCAGATTTCAGTAATTATTATGATAAACAGAACAGCAAGCTGGATTACCAACAGTTTCCAGCGTTGGCCAAGGCAAAAGGCTATGAAGTGATACTGGATCATGGTGATACCTTATTTATGCCCGCTGGCTACTGGCACCACATGGAATACCTCGACAGCGGCTTTGCTATGAGCCTCCGTGCCCTGCAACCCTCTCTCTCCGGCAAATTAACCGGCGTATGGAATTTATTCGGGATGAGAAGTATTGATACCCTCATGAAAAAGACAGCCCCAAAACCCTGGTACGACTGGAAAAGAAAACGGGTTTTTGAAATGGCTGATAAGGCTTTGCAGGAAACATAACAATGCCCGTCACTGCGAGGAACGAAGCAGCCTGAGTTAACACCTTGCAATAAAAAGCTATTCAAAGACAATTCAAAATTGTAACACTCTATTATCCGAAGCACAGATTGCTTCGTTCCTCGCAATGACGGTAACAAAAAGGCGGCCTTGTGCCGCCTCTGTTTGTTTGTAACCCCCTGTGAAAACTGAATGGATAGAACAGCTAGTCCAACTGCTCTCATCCGGGGTAAAAATAGATGACCCCTCCCTACTCCGCAAGACGGCTTCTACGCAAAAAACTGGGTGTTTTAACGGTATTTTTTTACGTACTAACACCCGATCTTGGCATGGCAATAAAGCTGAAATTAGTCCTCCTGCACCACCGGGTGTATTCGCTTATTCTCTCAAACTAAAACGTACAATATGTTTAGGGTTGCCATGATCGATGATCATATCCTGATGAGGCAAAGCCTCGCTTCTGTAGTAAATGCCATTCCCGGATTCAAAGTGATCTATGAAGCCAATAATGGCATGGAATTCACCAAATGGCTGGATCCCAATGACCTGCCGGACCTGGTATTGATGGATATCAATATGCCTATTATGAACGGCCATGAAACGGCACAGTGGATCACAGCTAATTACCCCAAATTAAAATTCATCGCCATCAGTATGCTGAACGATGAGCGCTCCATCATTAAAATGCTGCGCAACGGTGCAAGAGGTTATTTATTAAAAGATTCTGAACTCCTCGATTTCAGACAGGCTTTGCAGGATGTGATGAGCAAGGGTATTTATATCAATACACTTTTGTACAAACATATTGTAGGCTCATTGCAGGGGGCGCAACCCAATGAACAGGGAGAGCAGGCCATCCTGAATGAACTGGGCGACCGGGAAAAAGAATTCCTCCGCTGGCTCTGTACCGATAAATCGTATAAAGAAATTGCAGCTGCTATGTACCTCAGTCCCAGAACCGTTGATGGATACCGGGATATGCTATTCGAAAAATTAAAAGTGGCTTCGCGGATCGGGCTGGTATTGTTTGCACTGAGAAATGAGATCGCTAAAATATGAGTACAAATAAAAAGCCCCTGCGATCGCAGGGGCTTTTGTATAGAATGTGTTTATCTCTCCATTACATGATCTCCCAAACTTCTTTACCACGGAGCAGTTTATCCAGATCACCCTTGCCCTTACTTGCAATGGTTTCTTCGATCTGTAAGGTCATGATATCTTCATAACAAGGCCTGTCTGTTTCAAAGAATACACCAAACGGACGTGGGAAATGTCCATCAGGTTTGGTTGGATCATCAAATAAGCGGATCAATATCTGTGCTTTATAAAAATCTTTTTCATCGTGGATCCACAGGTCATCTGCACTTACACCATTGCCCAGTTCAACCACCACAGGTTTCAGTCCGTCGATTTTAATACCCTTGTTCTGGTTGGCACCAAAGATCAATGGTTTACCCTGCTCCAGGAATAAGGTCTCTTCCTGTTTGGTTCCTTTCTCAGTAAAGATCTCAAATGCACCATCATTAAAGATGTTACAGTTCTGGTAGATCTCTAAGAAAGAAGAGCCTTTATGCTGATAAGAACGGGTAAGCATGCTCTGCAGATGTTTCGGATCACGGTCCATACTGCGTGCAATAAAGCTTGCATCAGCACCCATGGCCAATGCCAGTGGATTGAACGGGTGATCGATACTTCCGAAAGGGGTACTCTTGGTTACCTTATGTACTTCTGAAGTAGGTGAATATTGTCCTTTGGTAAGACCATAGATCTGATTATTGAACACCAGCATATTCACATCAAAATTTCTTCTGAGCAAATGGATGGTATGGTTACCACCAATGCTTAAACTATCTCCATCACCAGAAACGATCCAGACACTGAGTTCCGGACGGGCAGCTTTCAAACCACTGGCGATCGCAGTTGCGCGGCCATGGATCGAGTGCATACCGTAGGTGTTCATATAATACGGAAAACGGCTGCTGCAACCGATACCGCTGATGATCACGATATTTTCTTTCGGGATACCGATGCTCGGCATCACTTTCTGAACCTGTGCAAGAATAGAATAATCCCCACAACCCGGGCACCAGCGCACTTCCTGATCTGTTGCAAAATCCTTAGCAGTTAAAACAGGTGCCGCTTGTGTTAGTGTTTCTGACATGGCGAAAGGCTAAAAAATTAGTAATTAATAGTTAATAATTAATAATTGAACTATCTAAATCGGTAGCAAATATCCTAATTAATTACTAATTACTAACGACTAATTATGAATTCCCCATAAGTTCTTCCCAATATTCGGCCGCCCTGCGGGTATGGGGTATCACAATGGTTCCACCCACAATATTGGCCACGGCAAAGATCTCATACATCTCCTCGGTATTCACCCCCAGTTCATGGCTCTTGCCCAGATGGTACTTGATACAGTCATCACAGCGCAAAACCATACTGGCTACCAGTCCCAGCATTTCCTTGGTCTTTTTATCGAGGGCCCCCTCGGCATAGGTATTGGTGTCGAGATTCCAGAGGCGCTTCATTACCAGGTTGTCCTTGCTCAGGATCACTTCGTTCATTTTTTCGCGGTATTCATTGAATTCTTTCACTAATTGGCTCATATATGAAAAATTTAGGGGGTAAAAGTACAAATAAGCGTAGACCCGGAACTAAAGTCCCCCAAGGAGTATCCGGTAGATCCCTCAATTCCTGCTCTAAAGAGCAGAAGGCAAAACATAAAAAATTTCCCTTTCGGGACTTTAGTCCCGTGTGCGCACGGCATTTCTTTGTATTTTGACTGTCCAAACTCATACTTATGAAGAAATTATTCCTTTTGCTGGCCCTTTGCACAGCTCAGCTCCTGTTCGCTCAATCGGATCTGATCAAAGTAACTGATATGCTCAAGATCAAGGCATTGAGTGGTGTAGCCATCAGTCCCGACGGCAGCAAAGCCGCATTTGTGGTCAACAATATTGAACCCGATGGCGACAGCAAACTGGAATACAAGTACCTGAACCAGCTTTATGTGGTGGCAACCGATGGTTCATCCGCTCCCAAACCCCTAACCGCCAAAGAAGGTGCTTCGCAGCCGGCATGGAGCCCGGATGGTAAACAACTCGCTTTTGTAAGGGCCGTTGACGGAAAACCACAGGTCTTTCTTTTGTCCTTCGATGGCGGCGAACCCATGCAGCTGACCAAATTTAAATACGGTGCCGGTTCTCCCAAATGGAGCCCCGATGGTAAAAAGATCGTTTTCTCGTCAAGCATTACTTTAAAGGAGTTATTAAAAGATACCGAACTCAACCCTAAAAAAGAAGTACCCAAATGGCCTTATGAAAAACCGGGCTTTGATGATAACAGCCAATTAAAAGCCAGTGCCGCCAAAGCAGATCCCGATGGTAACTGGGATGAGGTTCGTGCTTACCTGGAGAACAACGCCAACGACAAAAAAGCCAAAGTGATCACCAAGCTGAATTTCCAGGAAGAGTCTACCACCAGCTCAGAGATTTCTTTCAACCATTTTTTTGTAACAGGCCTTGAATCCGGTACACAACCCGTTGCGCTTACGCATGGTTTCTATCGTTTTAACGGCATTGAGTTTACACCCGATGGAAAACAATTGATCATTACCGGAGATGTGGATGATAAACAACATCCTGACCGCTCCCTCGAAAGTGAAATATTTATTACTGATGCCGATGGAGGAAATATGCGAATGATATTGGGTGCGGAAGGAAAGACGTATAACAGCGCAAAACTTTCACCTTCCGGTAAATGGCTGGCGTTCCAATATGGCAACACTTCTTTTGTGGATGTTCCCGCAATGGCTATTATGCCTTTAAACGGAAGCAGTAAAGACATGATTACCATTCCTTTTGATAGAAATAAAGGAAATATTACCTGGAGCAATGATGAGAAATATATTTATTTCTCAGCTCAGAGTAATGGCGGACAACCCGTTTACCGTGCTGATGTGAAAACCAAACAGGTTGAAGCTTTGAGTGATGTGAATTCGGGCATTGTAAGTTTTGATCTGAAAAACAATACCATCGTTTTTGTAAAATCGGAAGTAGCCAATCCTTTTGAATTATACACCAGCGATGCTTCTTTAAAGAATGCAAAACGCATCAGCAGTTTTAACTATGATTGGGTAAAAAATAAAAAACTGAGTTTCCCGGAGAAAAGAAGTTTTGTGAATGAGAAAGGATTAACCGTTGAATATTGGATCATGAAGCCTGCCAATTTTGAAGCCGGCAAAAAATATCCAACCATTCTCGATATCCATGGCGGGCCCAGCGCTATGTGGGGACCGGGTGAAACATCTATGTGGCATGAGTTCCAGTATTACGCCGCCAAAGGATATGTTGTGGTATACGGTAATCCACGCGGTTCCGGCGGTTACGGTTCAGAATTCTTAAGGGCCAATGTGAATGATTGGGGAACAGGCCCCACCTATGATGTATTAACGTATTTAGATAAAGCAGGAGCCGATGGTTTTATCGACACATCCAAACTTGCCGTTACGGGTGGATCTTACGCCGGCTATTTAGTAGCCTGGATCGTAGGCCACGATCAGCGTTTTAAAGCCGCCTGCTCACAGCGCGGTGTATATGATCTGGGAACTTTCTTTGGAGAAGGAAATGCATGGCGCCTGGTACCTAACTATTTTGGCGGCTATCCCTGGGAAACCGCAACCAAAGCCATCCTGGAAAGAGAATCGCCCATTACCTATGTAAACAATATCCACACCCCCTATATCATCTTCCACGGAGAAAATGATCTGAGAACCGGTGTGATACAGGGAGAAATGTTATACCGTAGTTTAAAAGTATTGGGAAGAACGGTGGAGTATGTTCGTCACCCAGGCGGCACACACGAATTAACCAGAAGCGGAAACAATCGTCAGCGTATCGATCAAATGTTGCGTACGATTGAGTTCTTTGAACGCTTCATCAAACATTAAAACATAAGCCGCAGATTCGCAGATTGAAATTCGCTAATCTGCGGCTTTATTTCAATTTCCCAATTTCCCAATTCCAAAATTTCCCAATCCTATTTCACCCCTTTCAGCCAATCAGTTATCGCTAACACCACTTTCTTCGCCACATCTTCCTGGAACTGTGTTTTGATGATCTTCTTCTCATCATCTTCATTACTCAGGAAAGCGATCTCCAATAAACTGTTCGGAAAATCTGTAGGGGCATTCAAAGCAAAATTGAAATTGCCTACGTTCCCGAATTCTTCCAGCTTTAATTCCAGTATTCTGCTCAGAATCGCCTGTGTTAAGGGGCGGAAGCCGATATGTTTGTAATAGGTGCTCACTCCTTTTACCTGTGCATTATTACTCGAGTTCAGGTGCAGGCTGATCGAAAAATCAGGGTTTTGCTGTTGCAGGAATAAAATGCGGTCCTTATTATCGAATGTAGTGTCGCTGGTACGCGTCATGATCACTTTTTTCACGCCTTTCTTTTTCAGTGCTTTTTCCAATGCTTTCGCAAAAAGTAAGGTGTAATATTTTTCTTCATATTTAGCATGTATACCACCCGTTCCGGCATTGGTTCCTCCGTGGCCTGCGTCTATGGCGATAGTCAGATTTTTGAACTCTAATTTTTCAGGTTGGCGTTTAATTTTCACAACCAGGTTTCTTCCTTTATAACCGATGCTGTATCCCCAATGCTGGCGATGCTGCAGCTCAATTGTTACGCGTACTACATCATCTTCTATCTGGTTATAATAAACGTTTTTAACCTCCTTTAACGACTTTAACTGTGTGATCCAATTCGTATTGCTCTGCACCCCAAAGATCTCCACAATGATCTTGGATGGATTTACTTCCATATAACTTTTATATGGCAGATGCTCTTCCATGCTGATGCCCACATAATCAAAAGCAGAATCACCTTTTACGCTGAATGAATTGGTGAGGTAGAAGGGCTTGTCTTTTTGTGCACTATCCGGTTTGATATAGGCTTTATCAATAAAAGCCGTATGGTATTTTGACAACTGCACACTATACATATCCTTTGTAGAATCGATTACCCGCAATAAAATATTGGTATCGATATAACCCATCTTGGCACCACCCAAACGGTCCTCACCCAGGCCATAGGCCAATGCAGGCAGTTTACCGGTTGAACGGGTTAACACATAATGCGGGTTGGTGTTTTGTGCAGAAGCCAGAGCAGTCATCAGCACCAGGCAGATAAATAAGGGGGATTTCATCCCCTGAAGATAAAAAGATAAAAGCGATACCCGGCTATTCGTTCAAAAAAATTGGGGAAGTAAGAATACTTCCCCGCTCCCTTAGTTAATCTAAAATGCCCGTTCGCGTTAAGCGAGCCAGCATTCATGTTGCCGCCGGGATCAATCATATTTTTTCATCTTACGCGAGATCCAGAAATCGCGATAACTGAGTGTAAGGTTGAACTGTGTGTAATTTTCTTTGATCAGGCTGTTGTTCGTTGTGCCACGGGTACCCAATTCCAATGCCCCCTGTAATCCAAACCCGCTTCTGGCCAGTTGTACACCCGCTCCAAATGTGAGTCCGTAATCACTTAACTGTTGCCCGGCTATCTTCAAATAAGAATCGCTGTAGAATACGCCTCCCTGAAAAAAATATTTTTCAACCGACCCGTTGATATAATGCAGTTTTTTTGAGTACTCGGCACCGGCACTGAAACGCTGGCTGTTTACTAATGAGTAATTGATTCCTTTGTAATTCTGATTGCTCCATCCTTCATAATGATAATCGGCGGCAAATGTGTAGGTATCATCCAGGATAGCTGCTATCCCTCCGCTATAGGTAAGAGGGATGGTAAAATAATTCGATTTGTAGTATTCGTTATTGATCACTACCGTACTGCCATCGGTTACCAATAACCCATAATCCGCAGTCAGTTTTGTTTTATTGGAGACAGTGGCACCGATGGCAATACTCAATTTTTTACTCAGTTTGGTTTTATACTGCATACCCAGTTTAAACTGAACATTGCCCAGGAAAATATTCCTGGTAGTGGTGAGCACACTATCTGCGATATCTGAAGAGATCGTTTCTTTCTCCTGTAACTGTCCAAAGAGATAAGATGCCTGTACGCCTACCGATAAATTTTTACTGATGGCAAAACTGTTGGCCACATAAAACTGGTTAACACTGCCCGATCCCTCGTAATAGGCATCTGTTGTTAAATTACTGCCCTGTATGGTCTTGGTAGCATTGAACGAATAGTTGGCCGTACTATACGGTGTCAATCCAACACTTAAAGCCCAGCGCGGTCTTATCTTAATCGCCAATGTAGCTTTCTTAAACTGTATATCCGACGATTGGCTCTGGGTAGGATCCGTGATCGGCTTGCCGATATAGTTTACAGATTTATACCGGTTGGCCACTTCAAAATAAAAGAAATGCTCATCCAGTCCGCTGTACGATGCTGGATTGGCCTGGTAGAGATAACGGCTGGATGATAAAGCCAATCCCGCATGCCCCATACCCGAGGTTCGGTCGAAACTGCTTTTCTCAATATCACCAATACCAATAATGGAATAAGGTGAAGTATTGTTCTGTGCATGCACCTGCGACAATAACCCGGCAAAAAAGATCAGTAAAGTATAATACGGTTTCATCTTGTTCATTTTATTGTACAGCAGCGTACACGATCAGTAATTCCATTTTACCATTTGTGTTTAACCCGTTGCCCATAGTTAATCTTCCGAATCCTGTTTCCAGTTCCGGACTGCTCGGTATCAGCAATAAGCCATTTTGATTAATAGTTCCATCTGTGATCGTTCCTTTGAAGAACCTGGTGAGGTCATATGCGTAATTGGTGGTCTCCCCGTATAAATAATCTACCTGCAGGTCGCCGGTTTGTGTGGTAGCAGTACCAGTACTGCTCACAGTCACAATATCAGCACCTATCTGGTTCAGTTGTGTGGTGGTTGCCAAACGCAAAGTTGGCGGCAAAAAATAGAAGGGGCCATACGATCCTCGCACGGGCCTTATCACCAATGTGGCTTTTAAGATCTTGGCAAAATTGGGTAGTTTCAGCAGGTCCCTGATCGTAGGAAAACGGAGTTTGGCCATGGCACCCGCCGCATACATGGTGTAAGCTGTATTTGCCGTGGCCGTGCTGTTGATCTGTTTCAATGTAGCCAGGTCTTTTAAAGGAGTAGCCGATCTGTCTACATTAATATTATTAAAATGATGGTTCTTATTGGCGAGGTAAAAATCCCATGTTTTGTTCTGCGAATACAAACCGGGCTGTTTGTAATGAAGGCGCATGATCACACTGTCCTTACAACCAAAGATCATCGAACTCCGGGTACCCGAACTGATACGCAGCCCATAAAAATATTGCAGAAATGCATTACTGGTCTGCATATCCGCATCATTGGGATCCTGTAATTTTTTCAGTAATTCTCTTCCGAGGTTATCATTCAAACGGATCGTGATCGAATCGGTCTGGTTAGGTCGCACCATCACATCAGTAGAGCCGATGGGTGTAGGCAGCACCGCAAACTGTCTTGTGTTATAAATATTCAACAGGTTATCATCATACCCAACGATCGATTCGCCCAAACGGTTCACCTCAATATGCACCGGTTTAGTGCTGTCACCATAATAAGATTTGTTGGGCCTGAGAACCAGTGTGAGTGAATCATAGCTGGTTCCTGCAAAAGAATCTACATAAGCGGGTGGGGTTACTTCCAGAAAATTATTGATCGTGATCTGTCCGAATGCCGGGTCATTATGTGAACCAACCAGGGTAACCCCTTTGGCTGAAGTGATAAACGAATCCACATACACCGTAGAAACATCTACTGAAAAAGAATCTACCTTGATCACCTGCGTATAGCCATTGTCAAGAAACTGGTCGCCAAACTGTATATCCACCTTTTTACAGGCGAAGCATACAACAGAAAAAAACAGGATCAACCAGGGTTTTATTTTTTGGGGCATCAGTGCTTGTTTGTAATACGTCAAAACAAAAATTCTTTGCAGAACGGCCACAATAATAGACAGGGAGCCTGTTACAGAATTGTTAGTATGGATTAATGAACCGTTTGTAACGATGAGCGAAATGAATTTATCTGCGAAAGGGATCGTGAGTAGTGAGTCGTCAGTTGTGAGTGATTTTTCATTTATTTTTTCTCACAACTCACCACTCACTACTCACAAAAAACTTTCGCAGATAAAAAACGCACATTCGTCTTTGATTCCTTATCGAAAATCCATTTTAACGATTTAGCGAAAGCGCGGGAAGATAATTTCAGCCAAAATTTTACACATGAATCGATTAAAGTACTATTTCTTTTTACCGGCAAGTCTTGTTCTGATTTTGATATCCTGCGCCAAAAGCAGTACCACTACTGACCCTACCAGCAGCAGCGGTAACTGGGTAAAACGCTCTGAATTTGAAGGCAACGGCCGCACAGAAGCTGTTTCTTTTACCATAGGCGATACAGCATATATTGGCACCGGTTTCGATGGCACCAACCGTTACACCGATTTCTGGGCATACGATCCTGTAAAGAATTTCTGGTTACAAAGGGCACAGTTTCCCGGTAAGGCAAGAAATTCTGCTACTGGTTTTACCGTAGGTACAAAGGGTTATGTAACCACAGGTTATGATGGATTAAATAGGTTAAGCGATACATGGGAATATAACCCCGCCACCAATAGCTGGGTGCAAAAAGCAGATTTTGCCGGCACTGCCAGATATGATGCTGTTGGATTTGGCATTAACGACAAGGGCTATATTACTACAGGATTTGATGGCGGTTACACAAAAGACCTTTGGGAATTCACACCCACCGGCGGCACCAATAACGCGGGCGTATGGGCACAGAAAACAAGTCTGGGCGGAAGCAAACGTTCGGGCGCCATTGCCTGGGTATATAACAATAAAGCGTATGTACTCACCGGTATCAACAATGGAAATACGGTGAGTGATTTCTGGGTATTCGATCCGGCAGTTTCGGGTGGTACCTGGACCCAGCTCAGGGATATCTCCAATACCAGCACAGACACTTATGACGATGATTATTCCGATATCATCAGAAGCAATGCCGTGGGTTTTGTACTCGGCACCAAGGGGTATGTTAGTGTGGGAGAAAACGGATCCTATACCAAAAAAACCTGGGAATATGATTTTGCGAGTGATAGCTGGACAAGGAAAACCACCTATGAACGTTCCGAAAGAACCGGTGCCGTTGGTTTTACCGTAAAAGGAAGATCCTTTATTGCCACCGGCAGAAACAGTACGTATTACTGGGATGATATTGATGAATTTCAACCCGATGTAACTTATAATTCCAATGATTAGAAAAAACTGGGTCTATATCCTGTTCGGCTTTTCGGTGATCCTGTTTGCAGTAAGCAGGTTCACCGGAAAGGATGAACACGACCGTAACAAAGAAATACAACTCTCTTTACAAACTTTCCAAAGCAATGGCGGTTGGGGATATGATATCTACACCAATGATACCCTGTATATCCACCAGGAATTTATCCCGGCTGCAGAAGGCAGAAAAGGTTTTGCTACAAAAGAGGAAGCTGTTAAGATCGGCCAGCTCGCGATCGCAAAACTGAAGTACAGTAAACTTCCGGTGATCACATTGGCAGAAATAGACAGCTGTCGAATTACCCGGTAAATAAACTGCGCCTCTGCGTGAAAAATTCTCGCAAAGGCGCAGTTTTATGATTACGAATTCTTTGTGATCATATCATCCAGCAATTGCCGGTAAGCATTGCCGATTGGAATGGTATGTGTACCAATACTGATCTCATTTCGGCTGATAGAGTCTACCTGGCTTAAAGAAATAATATAAGACCTGTGTACCCGTACAAAAGTTGTTTCCGGCAACTTACTCTCAAACTCTTTCAGATTCTGAAGCGTGGTTAGCGGCGATGTTTTGCCTTTCAAAAAGATCTGGGTATAATCCCGCAAGCCCGACAGGAACAGGATATCCGGCAGGTTGACCCTGATCAGTTTATAGTCTGATTTTACGAAGACATAGTCACGTTTAATTGTGGAGATAGCAGATGATTGGAGCATATAGGTTTCGGCTGTTTGTATCAAAGAGAGCAGGCGTTCATAACTGAACGGGGTATTCAAAAAAGCAAAGATGTTTTTGCTGATGGCCGCAGAAAGCATTTCTTCATTCGGGCCCATGCAAATCAATAAAGGAAAGTCCCCTTGGCTATTGATCAGTTTGATCAGAACAGAGAGGGAAGAAAAAATCATATCACAATCCAGTTCCTGAATGGCATCCAGTGTAGAATCATCCAGATTGGCAAAAATGCCTGCGACCAAAATTCCGGGGACCATCTTGAGGTAGTCCTGCAATAGAACAACCTCTTTATTATTATCATGAATGATAATCGCTTTTCTCATGTTATGCAGTTGTAGAAATTTTCCTTAGACCCGGTTTTAATAAGACCGCAAATTCCCGCAGAATACAAATAAGCGAATGTTAAAACGCATGAATCGAACTTATTAATCGGTAAACGGGAAAAACGTTAACGGGATTAACAATTTTCTGTGCAGCGGTTTTAAAAAAACCGGGTAAGTGGCGGGAGAAAATGGGTGAGTTGCCGGTTCCGGAAATAAAAAAACCTCATCACCTGTTACAGCGATGAGGCTTTGTTTTTAGCAAGCAACCGTAAAACAAAAACCAAATATTAAAAAACTTTGTGAAAGTTAATAATTTTTTTCAGCTTTTTTATAAATGATACCCGTCGTCAGCCACCAGGCGGTCTGAGATCCGTCTGCGGGCATCTTTGGTATTAAAGGGTTCTACTTTGGTAAATCGTTTAAGCCCGATATGCATCATTTTCAGCTCGTCGCCGTCTGAAAAACTGTTCAGGGCATCTTTTCCTGCTTTATTGATCCGGTCGGCAGCATCATACAGGTAGGTCCGCATCATATCAGTCTGAACCCCAACGGCAGCTTCACCCTTGGCATTTACCAGTTTGATGACCCGTAACAGGGCGCTTTCTGCATGGTATACCTCAATCGCCATATCGGCAATATTCATCAATACTTCCTGCTCTTTGTCCAGCTGCATCATCAGCTTCTGCACCGCGGCACCGGCCACCATCAGGATGGCTTTTTTGAAGTTGGCGATGTATTTCAGTTCTTTCGCAAATGCACCTTCCTCTTCAGAACCAAAATCAGGAATACTCATCAATTCTTTTTGAACGGCCATGGCCGGACTCATCAGGTCAAGTTTGCCCTTCATCGCACGTTTCAGCATCATATCAACTGTAAGCAGGCGGTTAATTTCATTGGTGCCCTCATAGATCCGGTTGATCCGACTGTCGCGATAAGCTTTTGAGATCAGGTACTCATCACTAAACCCGTTACCGCCATGGATCTGTACCCCTTCATCCACTACAAAATCCAATACCTCGCTACCAAATACTTTTAACATGGTACACTCGATCGCATATTCTTCCGCACCGCCCAGCAAAGCTTCTGCAAAGGATTTACCGCTGGCCTGTAATTCGTGCTCTTTATTATCAACCCATTTGGCTGTACGGTACAAAGCGGTTTCGCAAACCCACATGCGGATGGCCATTTCCGCCATCTTATGCCTGATGGCTCCAAACTTAGCGATCGGTAATTTGAACTGTTCCCTTGTTTTTGCATATTGAATAGAAGTAGTAGCCGCACGCTTAGATCCGCCCAAAGCCGCTGCACATAATTTCAAACGGCCAATGTTCAGGATATTGAAGGCGATCAGATGGCCCTTACCAATTTCTCCCAATACATTCTCAACCGGCACTTTACAATCCTGGAAATACAACTGAACCGTAGATGACCCTTTGATACCCATCTTGTGTTCTTCGGGGCCCTGTGTAAAACCTTCAAACCCTCTTTCAATAATAAAGCCGGTGAACTTGTCACCATCTATCTTGGCAAACACCGTATATACATCTGCAAAACCACCATTGGTAATCCAGCATTTTTGTCCGTTAAGGATATAATATTTCCCGTCATCGCTCAGCTTGGCTGTGCTCTTGGCACCCAGGGCATCGCTGCCGCTGTTAGGTTCTGTTAAACCATAAGCTCCCTTCCATTCACCGGTAGCTAATTTGGGAATGTATTTTTCTTTCTGTGCATCCGTACCAAAATAAAGGATCGGCAAGGAACCAATACCCGTATGCGCCGCAACGGCAACAGAAAAAGAATAACCTCCACCCAATCCTTCATTCACAATGGAAGATGTGATAAAATCCTTACCCAACCCGCCATATTGCTCAGGGAAGGAAGTGGACAATAAGCCCTGCTCACCTGCTTTCTGTAACAAAGACGGCATCAACCCCGGCTCCAGTTTATCGATCCGGTCGATCACCGGCAGGATCTCTGTATCCAGAAACTGAGAGCACATATCCATTACCATGGTCTGCTCCTCATTAAAGTCTTCAGGAATAAATGTATCAAACGGATTGCTTTCTTTGATCAACCATTCGCCGCCCTGCAGCGCTGTGGTTTGTTGGGTTGTTTCCATGGTAGGAAAGTTTATTGGTTTATTAGTTTATTCGTTTACCGGTAATATCATTCACGGATTTTATTGCTTCTTCACTGACGACTCACCACTCACGACTCACGATACCCCTCACGTCAGATTATCATACACTTTCTGAAACACCTGCTTCACCGTTTCGATCTCTTCCTTATTCACGCCTATCAATGCTTCATTCATGGTTTGATTGGCGAGGGCGATCGTTTGGTCCTGTAGTTCTTTGGCCGCATCTGTTAAACAAACCTGGTTGATCCTTCTGTCTGTTTTGGAAGCGGTACGTTTTACCAGTTTTTGTTTTTCCAGGTTATCGATCAAACGCGTAATACTCGGCTTATCCCGGAAAGTGCGGTTGCAGAGTTCCTGCTGGCTCAAACAATCTTCTTTCCATAAATGGTACAGAACGCTCCATTGTTCGATGGTGATCTCCAGTCCGGCCTGTCTGAAATTCTTCTGCAATCTCCTTGCCACAGCCGTAGAAGCCATGCCATTGATCACACTGTATAATTCTCCGCGTTTAAATTGGTTGTTTGGCATATAGTTAGTTATGCAACTAATTTCAAAATAAGTTCGTTTCTTTGACATTGCCAAGAATAAACCCTTAAAATTTAAGAATACCCTGTGGAATCGCATTTTATCAGCTGGCGCAGCTCAACCCTTCACTACAAACGCTTTGGCCATGGGGCCGAGTGGCTGTTCTGTTTCCATGGGTATGGGGAAGATGCGGCATCATTTGACATGCTTGAACCTTGGCTAAAAGACCGTTTTACGGTATTTGCCCTGGATATGCCTTTTCATGGCAAAACAGATTGGCAGGAAGGGCTTGTTTTTTCAACAGAAGACCTGATTGAGATAATCAACCTTATCAATCCCGTAAAGAAACGCTTTAGCCTGCTTGGTTATAGTATGGGTGGCAGGATCGCTTTGCGTTTAACAGAAACGATCCCTCAACAGGTCAACCGCACTGTAGTAGTGGCACCCGACGGATTGCATAAGAACAAATGGCAATGGCTTTCTACCCAGACAAAGCCTGGCAATAAACTTTTCGACTACTGCATGCGCAACCCATACGGGATGCTCCGGTTGATACACCTGGGCCGTTGGCTGGGGATCATTGACCAGCGGATGTTCAAATTTGTGTTGCATTACCTGAATGGTAAAGAACAAAGAGCTGCATTATACCAGCGCTGGACCACCCTTGGCAGACTCAGGCCCGATCTGCCGGCATTACAGGCTTCGATCATACAATACCGGATACCGGTAAGGATGTTGTTTGGCAAATATGATAATGTGATCCTCACCAAACATGGAAAGCATTTCAGCGAACAGGTGAAAGAATATGTAATGATAAAAGAAATCGAAGCGGGCCACCAGTTACTGAAAGAAAAACACGCTGCCACCATTGCCGCACTCTTCATTGAATAATATTAGCTTTCTTTGTCCACATGTATTGGATAGCCATCCTGTTTACGGCTGTGATCTTATCGGTGTATTGTCTGTTGATACTCATGTACAGGCAATGGTTCCTGCGCCTGCCCTTATTTACCAGGCCAGCAACCACCCTTCCGCAAACCTTGTTTTCCGTTATTATTCCTGCACGAGATGAAGAAGCTACCATTGAAAAATGCCTGAGAACGGTTTTGGAACAACAATACCCCACGGCTCTTTTTGAAGTGATCGTGATCAATGATCATTCTACCGACCAGACAGAAAATATTATCCGTACCCTGCAGCAGTCATTCAACAATCTGCAATTACTCAATTTAACTGATCACCTGCAGGGCAATACCATCAACGCCTATAAGAAAAAAGCCATTGAGATCGCGATCAGTCAAAGCAAAGGCCAATGGATCGTAACAACCGATGCCGATTGTATGGTTTCCAATCAATGGCTGGCAACACTCGACGCGTATATACAAAAAGAGCAACCTGTTTTTGTGGCGTCACCCGTCATGCTTACCAATGATCATTCATTTCTTTCTGTATTTCAGTTACTGGATTTTATCAGCCTGCAGGGAATTACTGCTGCTGCGGTTTCTGCGGGTTATCATACCATGTGCAATGGCGCCAATCTTGCTTATCGTAAAGATGTGTTTGATGAGGTAGGGCAATTCAAAGGCATCGACCAGATCGCCAGTGGCGACGATATGCTGTTGATGCATAAGATCAAAGAGAAATACCCATCAGGACTGGGTTATCTTTTTTGCCGTGAATCGATCGTTACCACGGCTCCGATGCCTGATTGGAAAAGCTTTTTAAACCAACGTATCCGCTGGGCCAGTAAGGCAGACAAGTACCATGATAAAAGTATTTTCTGGACCCTGGCACTGGTATATGCAGTAAATCTTTTTTTATTACTACTGTTATTGACCGGTCCGTTCATCGAAAACGGCTTGAGTAACTGGCTGTTGCTGATCGCTGCAAAAACATTGATAGAACTGGGCCTGATGATACCCGCCGCCCGTTTTTACGAGCAGCTAAATGTATTAGTATGGTTTCCGCTCATGCAGCCGTTTCATATACTGTACACAGTAATTGCCGGCTGGCTGGGTAAATTCGGATCCTACCAATGGAAGGGGAGAACTGTAAAATAGTGAAACGAGGTTAACGTATATCCTCAGTTCCGGGCCACCATGCATAAATGATGAGGGGGATCATCGCAACAAGTGACAGTAAAAAGTAGAATGTCCTTTTCATAAAAGGTCGATTTAAGTAGTAGACAATATTTTTCTATAAACGTTTAACGGAATAACCGCTTTTTCGGCAAATCCTCATTTCTTATCGGTAACCCGATTATTTCTTAATTTCAGCCGTGGTACAATCCCTACACACATCAGCTTTTACACGACGTTTATTGGCCAACAAAGGCGCTTCCTTTGGATTGATACTGATTTTTGTGAGTTTGCTGCTTGCGCTGCTATGTTATTTTATTGCACCGGACCCCTCACCCAATGCCAACCGTATGATCCCCGAGATCGGAAGCAAAAAACCGGGGTTCTCTACGCTGCTGTTGCGTATCAAAAGAGATAAGGCCATTCCATCATCCAATATCTTCAGCCGTTTACTCAACGGAACAGAAGAGGCTTTTCAATATGTTCCGGTCACGGCTTATGAAACGAAGGGTGACAGTATTATTTATCAGAAATATATTGATGAGGGCATTACCGAAAGAAGATCCATTCACAATTCATTAACAGGAACCCCCGCAATAATAAAAACCACCTATTGGTTAGGCACTGATAAGTTCGGCCGTGATATTTTAAGCCGCTTACTGATTGGCGTAAGGGTTAGTTTAAGTGTAGGATTGATCGCAGTGCTTATTTCCTTAACCATCGGTATCCTGCTGGGTGCGCTGGCCGGTTATTTCAGGGGATGGATAGATGATGTGATCATGTGGTTCATCAATGTTGTATGGAGTATCCCTACCCTGTTATTGGTATTTGCGATCACACTTGCTTTAGGCAAAGGATTCTGGCAGGTATTCATTGCCGTGGGATTGACCATGTGGGTGAATGTGGCCAGGCTGGTAAGAGGACAGGTATTGGCCGTGCGCGAACTGGAATATGTAGAAGCAGCCAGGGCATTAGGTTATTCGGACCTGCGGATCATCATCAAACATATACTCCCCAATATACTAGGTCCCGTAATGGTGATCGCTGCCGGAAATTTTGCATCCGCCATTGTGATCGAAGCGGGATTAAGTTTTCTCGGTGTGGGTGTACAACCCCCGCAACCCAGCTGGGGATTGATGATCAAAGAAAATTACAATTTCATCATCACCCATAACCCCATGCTTGCATTGGCACCGGGTATTGCCATCATGTTATTGGTACTTGCTTTTAATTTACTGGGAAATGGGTTGAGAGATGCGTTGAATGTACGAAGCAAGATTTAGGGAATATTGAATGTTGAGCAAGGAATTTTGAATGTTGAAGTGGAATCGTGAGTCGTGGGTGATGAATGTTTTCTTACTCACGACTGACGTCTCACGACTCACGATTACTCAGTAATCATTTTCAAGCGAGTACTTCTCTCTCTTCCTTGCTCTTGCTATCCAATAAAACCACCATCCCCAAACACAACCAGAACAAAGCGCCGATCTTATCGGTTTCGATCATGTCACTCATACTGTTGATCACACCGATCATGACCAATACCATACCTGTTGTTAATGCAACATTTCTGTAAAACCTGCTTTGAAATTGATGATAGAGTCTTTGTACATGCAATAGCATTCCAAAATATAAAGCGCAGAACAGGATCAATCCAATGATACCCTGTTCCAGGGCGGTGAGTAAATAATAATTATGTACGGTCGAATGTTCTTTGTTATCACTGACCCAGGTTTCAAAACGTTTTACAGTATACGGACGGTAATGCGGATAAAAAGCATTGGGCCCAAAACCGGTAATGGGTTTCTCTGCCAGCATTCTTGCTCCGGCCACCCATCGGTAAAAACGTTCTGCAGTGGATACATCTTTCATTTCAACTGTGGCCAGCATATGCTCGCTGAAGTCTGTATGAAAAACCGTACGGTCGTGATCAGGTGCAAAACGCATAAAGTTCTTATCCGTGATCAGCCAGGCCGAGGAGATGATCACGGCTAAAATCGCCAGCATCATACATACACCCATCCCCTTTTTCCGGATAACCCATACGGCCAGAATGCCCGCCAGCAAAGCGATCCAGGCTCCTCTTGAATAGGTGAACAATAACCCTATCAGCCCGATCCCTATTCCATACCCGATCCATTTTCGTTTTGAATTTTCTGCCGGTGTTAATTTCCAGATACACCAGGCAACCGGCAATAAACAAACCAGCATGGAAGAATAGTTCACATGGTTTCTGAAAAAAGGAAACAGCACCTGCTGCACATCTTTAAAAGAAAAACCATAGTAAGCATGGCGGAGCAAAGATTGTATCACCACAAATAACATGGGCAGTAACAAACAGATGGCCAGTTTACCAACCCTTTCCCTTGAATGCAACAGGATCTGCGGCAACACTACCAATGGAATGATATACCAGGTTTTAGCCAATACATATTTAATAGCCAGTGCAGGTTCCGATGCATAGATACAGGTGATCAATAACCAGAGCAGGTCGATGATCAATATAAAAAACAAAGGGTGTTTTGAAAGGGAGACAGGGAACCATTTCGGCTGATGAATGATCTTTGTGATAGTGATACCGGTTAAGAGCATCAATAATAATTCATCCGGAAAATCAAGTCCGAGCTGCGGAGTGATATTTAACTCTGTTGATAAGGGCAGTAATACCAATAACAGCCAAAACAAATGCTCCGTTCTGGAAACAGCAAATTGAAAAATAACAGGCAGTAAGATCCAGGCAAACGGAATCACTAATAAAAGTGGTTCCTGTAACACAATAGCCGTAACACCGCTTACCAGGAAAATGCCGAATGATGTAAAGAGTTTGTATTGATATGGCCGGGTCTCCGCAAACATATCAGGCCCTGTTATTTCTATCGCTCACCAATACCAATAAGCAACTGAAAACAAATCCCACGATCATAGATGCCAAAATGATTCCCAACTTATCCGGGCGATCTGCCTTGGCTGTAGGGGTGGCTGTTTCCATCACATAGAATGCAGCAGGACGTGTAGCCGCAGCCAACGAAAATTCATCGGCCGTTTTACGGTATTGTTTGATCTGTTCCAGCAGCGTTTGCAGTTTGGCCATACCCAATTCATGTTTGCCGCCACTGGTTTTGGAAACACTATCACTCAATACCTGGTATTGCTGTTCCATATTGGCAACGCAACTATTCAACTGCTCAAGTGATTGCTGGTAATTTTTTTGCCAGATAGCCGTTTCCGTTTCCTGTATAATGGCCACCATACGGTTAACCAGTTTGGCAGAGAGTTCTTTGTCTTTTGTCCAGCAAATGATCTTTAACTGCGCCTGTTCTGTTTTTTGAAGTGTAAGGTCCTTTCTCAGGTGCAGCACAGCATTTCTTCTCAGTAAGGGAAGGCTGTCATCTTTCAGCTTGTAATAATCTATCAATGCAAACTCATCCACCAGTTGCTTATAAGTGGTGTCCATATCGGCCACACCATTGATACGGTCAAGGTCATCACCCGAACCAAAATAAGAATACAATCCTTGTATCTGGTTATTGAACATTCTCGCTTTATCTGCCAATGCAGGATTAGCAGACACGAGCAGGCTGGTTGATTTATAATATTGCGGCACCACAAAAACAGCAATGGTTGCTGCGACAACGGTTGCCACCACAAACCACAGGATGGTCTTCCAGCGTTTTTGCAAAACCGCCACCGTATCCACCAGGTTAAAAGAATCGTTTGCCATAGACAATGAAAATACAATTTATTCCCTATCCCGCCTGTGGCGCTACCACCACATTGCGAACAAGGCTTTCTTCAAGAGAAATAAAGGTTTCTGTGCGTTCGATCCCTTTGATCTTCTGCAGCTCATCATGCAATACAAAACGAAGTTGCTGGATGTCTTTACAAATGATCTCTGCAAACATGCTGTAATTACCCGTGGTATAATTAAGCCGAACGATCTGCGGGATCCGTTTCAGGTCTTTGGCCACGCTATCGTACATAGAACTCTTTTCGAGATAGATTCCGATAAAAGCGATCACGTCGTATCCCAAAGATTTGAGATCTACCGATAATTTTTTACCTTTCACTACCTTTAGCTCTTCCAGTTTCTTGATCCTTACATGGATGGTACCACCGGAAACAAAGAGTTTCTTGCCTAAATCAGCATAGGAGATCTCAGCATCCTCCATCATTTCCTGGATGATCTGCAGATCCAATTTGTCAAGATTTAATTTAGCGGACATTTTAGTTTGATTTTTAGATAATTTTCAGTATATTATCAAATATATTGAACGATTTCTATATTATCAAATAATTTATTGAATTATTTACAACAAATGGGGAATATGTGCTAATATTGTCTTGTCAAACAAACATTGACAGCGTTCTTATATACTGTGGGGTGATGAAATTTTTGGCAGACATGCCCTCTTGTCTCGGGGGTGAGGATAACAGGATAAACGTAGCATAGAGCCATTTGAATAGCAATATTCAGGTGACCGGGGTCGACCACCGAACTTTGTACTACAGCTAACTGCCTCGTGGAGGTTCGATCCCTCCCCCTACAGCAAAAAAGCCGCAACTGAAACATCAGTTGCGGCTTTTTATTTTGTGCTCTGCCGGTTTGAATAATAGAACAGATAAATGTTGAATGAAAGCCTTCATTCCTGCAAACCTGCCCCCGTTCGTCTGTTCATCTGTTCCTTGCTCATCTGTTCCTCTGTTCTATCCCTCTTCTCCTATCTCACAAAACAGATCCACCAACTCTTTGGGTTTACTGAAAAATGGTGAATGACTGGTATGCAGGCTATATACTTTTCGGCAAACCGTTTCGGTATACATTTCCTTTTGAATAAATGGTGTTACCGCTCTGTCATCAGTGCATTCAATATAATACCGGGGTACCGATCCAAAATTCTCTTCCGTTAATTGTAAGGTGGCTATACCCGATTCAACAGGTTCATTGCTTAAAATATATTGTGCCATTGCTGCCATATCATCTTCACAGTCATGATACAGCCCTTCTTTATAAATAGCCGGTTGTAAAGTATGCGATTGCGTTTCGGGGTGTTGAGTCACATACGATTTTAACCATCCGCCGGTGTCCCGCACAGAATATTCTCTTTGTGTTTTGCCATTGGGCACGAGATAAGCTGCGAGATAGATCAGTTTCTCAATTTTATCAGGGCGGTATTCTGCCACTTGTGAGATCATGATCCCGTTCTTACTATGGCCCACCAGAATCACTTTTCCTTCAATGCCGTCGATCAGTTTACAGATTTTTTGAACCGTTGATTCCATTTTTACATCCTGTATGGGTGTTTTATCTCTTCCCATACCGGGAAGATCAATGGCAATGGCCGTATGCCCGGCCTGTTCTAAAAGTGGCACCACTTTGTGCCAGTTCCATGCACTATGCCAGGAACCGTGAATGAGGACAAATGTTTTCATTGTTTGTGTTTTATATTGATGAAATATTGAGACAATAATTTCCCTGTCCGGTTACCCGGAACAAATTGCATTGATCGTATAAGAGGATGGTTAACGGGTATGTGCCGCTTCCCAGCCAATGATGGCTGTTTTACGCGTGCTTCCCCAATGATACTGGCCGATGGAACCAGTTGATTTAATTACCCTGTGACAAGGGATCAGAAAAGCCACCGGGTTATCGCCTATAGCCGTGCCCACGGCTCTTGAGGCAGTTGGCTGATCAATAGATGCGGCAATCTCTCCATAAGTTGCCAGGCCACCCATGGGCACTTTCAGCAGCGTTTCCCAGACTTTTAGCTGAAAGCCCGTTCCTTTTAAATGCAGTTTGATCTCTTTGAGTTTTGTCCAGTCCTGCGTAAATATATACAGTGCATTCTGCTGGATCAGGTCAACCACCTGTTTAAAAGCCGCATTGGGAAAACGATGATGGAGATCCTTGATAGCTTCTCTTTCATCATCTGCAAAAGCCATATGGCAAATGCCTTTGGGCGTAGAAGCAACGAGTATATTTCCAAAAGGGCTTTCGGCATAACTATAATTGATCACAAGTGCTTCTCCTCCGTTCTTAAATTCACCCGGGGTCATGCCTTCAATATTTACAAACAGATCATGCAGTCTTCCCGTGCCGGATAAACCGGTTTCATACGCCACATCCGATAAACTGGCTTTCTTCTCTTTCAGTATTCCTTTTGCATGTTCCACGCTGATGTATTGCAGAAATTTTTTAGGGCTAACACCTGCCCAGTCTGTAAACAGGCGTTGAAAATGAAAAGGGCTGATATTGACTTTCTCCGCTACTTCATCAAGATTGGGCTGCTCATTAAAATGAGCTTTGATATAATCGATCGCTTCAGCTATACGGTGATAATTGATATATGCCTGTTCATTCATTGTTTTCAGTTTAACAATACAAATGTAGATACCCCTAAAAACAACCACAACCCGAAACTTGCTAAGATTTGCAAATGCCAAAAAAGAAGCCACAAACAAGATAATCGTTTGTGGCTTCTTTGTATGAGTAGATTGATTATTTCACAGGAACAAAACTTACGGCAACCCCACCCCCATTGGCCAATACCAGGTGCAGGCTGCTGTTGGCATCTACGGTCTGTTTGGTTATCCTGTATGCTTCAGGATTCTTTTGGAAATCGGCGTCAGGGGCATCTGCATAAATGATGGCTGTATATTTTTTTCCTTTATCAAGGAAGCTTAAAGGGATATCCGTAGTCCTTCCCTGTTCATCCGTGATTCCGCCGAGAAACCAGTTGTCTTTTCCTTTTTCTTTACGGGCAATGGTGAGGTAATCGCCGGGCTCTGCTTCCAGTATCTTGGTATCATCCCAATCAACCGCCACATCTTTGATGAATTGAAAAGCATCTGCTTTAGCTAAATAATTTTTCGGAAGATCAGCAGCCATCTGCACCGGACTATATAGCGTAACATACAAAGCCAGTTGTTTGGCCAGTGTTGTATGCAATTGTCTTTCGGGTGCATAAGATGCATATCCTTTCAATTTAAAGATGCCCGGTGTATAATCCATCGGCCCGCCCATTAAGCGGGTAAAAGGCAGGATCGTTTCATGTTCTGCGGGGTTGCCATCATCGCTGAAAGCATTGAATTCATTGCCTCTTGCAGCTTCGTTGGCCATCCAGTTGGGATAAGTACGTTGCAAGCCTGTGGGCCTTACCGGCTCATGCATATCCACCATCACTTTATGATCGAGTGCTTTCTGTGCCACGCGTTCGTAATGGCTTACCATCCATTGTCCATCGTGGTGTTCGCCACGCGGTATGATCTTTCCTACATAACCCGTTTTCACAGCAGGAAATCCAAATTGATTCATGAATTTATAAGCGGTATCCAGTTGTCTTTCATAATTGGTAGCTGAACCTGAAGTTTCATTATGCATGATCATAGAAACCCCTTTTGATTTTGCATAGCGTACAATTTCTTTCACATCGTAATCAGGATAAGGCGTTACAAAATCAAATACATTTTCCTTCCAGTTCCCAAACCAGTCCTCCCAGCCTGTATTCCACCCTTCTACCAAAACCCCTTTGATATTACTGGCTGCAGCAAAATCAATATATTTTTTTACGTTGGCCGTATTGGCACTGTGTTTACCATTCGGAATGAGTTTACCATCCTTACCCAAACTATCCGGAAAATCAGAATAATTCCATCCACCCATACCCACCTGCATTTCCCACCACACACCCACAAACTTCATCGGCTTGATCCAGGAAGTATTCTTTGTTTTAGCGGGATCATTCAGATTCAGGATCGTTTTAGAAGCCAGGATATCCGTTGCCTGATCACTCACCAGGATCGTTCTCCAGGGTGTATGTGATGGTGCATGCAGGTAAGCTTTGTTACCATACGCATCAGGCACCAGGCTGCTGGTTAAATGATAATTGCTGGTATTTACATGCAACTGCATCGCAGGATAATTCAACAAAGCGGCTTCGTGAATATTAATGTATAGTCCTTCCGCAGACTTCATCATTAAAGGCGTTTGCACCGCTTTATTGTCCGGTGCAACACGGGTAGAAATGGAAGTGCTTTTAGCCACCATCGCTGCATTATCGATCTCGCTCAGTTTGGTGGTGGAATAAGGATATTCATTCGAATCATAATCGCCCGGAATCCAGAATGTTTTATGATCGCCTGTAAGATTGAACTGTGTCAGTTCATTGGCCACAATAAAATATTTCAAGCCGGGTTGCAAAGGAAATTCATAACGAAAGCCTACCCCATCTGCAAACACTTTAAAAACAATATTGAGCAGCAGATTGGTTGTTTTCTGTTTCAGGTGAACCGTCAGCTGCTGGTAATGGTTCCGGATATTTTTTACCTCTCCCCAAACCGGCTGCCAGGTTTCATCAACCGATTTTGTTTCCATATTCAGCAATACAAAATTGCTGTGCAGGTTCTTTGCGTCCATCAATACAAACCCCATCTCAGAAGGCGCGATCACCGGTTTGTTCTTATAAGACACAGCATACACAGGAACACCGGCAGCGTTCAGGGAAACATCCAGTTGGATATTTTCCATCGCAATTGCCGATACTTTGGTTTCCTGGGCAAACATGGTTTGTATAGAAAGGACGGAGATCAGGATGATCATGGCTTTTTTGGGAGACATATGGCAGCGTTTTGGATACAGGGACCGGGGATGGTCCGGGGTGATTAATGTGTTAAAGTTACACAAAAGAAATTGTACCTAAAGGCGTAGTTCAGGCTAGAAAATTAAAGAACGGGATAGCTGCTAAGATTTTACATTTGCAACCTCATGGGACAAAAGAAACTCATCCGTTTTGAAGCCATTAAGCATTTTGATAATGTGCTGGAATACCCGCAGGATATGCCGGGTAAATGGAATGCTTTTTTTAAGAATGACGGAGCTATTACGCTGGAACTGGCCTGTGGCAAGGGTGAATATGCGGTTGGATTGGGCAGGATGCACCCTGAACGGAATTTTATCGGTATTGATATCAAGGGCAACCGGATCTGGCGGGGTGCCAAAACAGCTCTGGATGAGGGATTGGGCAATGTGGCTTTTGTTCGCTCACATATTGATAAGGTTACCGATTATTTCACCCCTGGTGAAGTAGCTGAAATATGGATCACTTTCCCCGACCCCCAATTGCGCGGCTCAAGGGCTAAGAAAAGACTTACCCATCCCCGTTTTCTTCGCCTGTATAAAAAGATCCTGAAAGAAGGCGGGTTGGTGAACCTGAAAACAGACAGCCCCGATCTCTATCATTTTACTTTGGCCGTGATCAACTTATTTGAGCTGGAATTGTTGGAACATACGGACCAGGTTTACAAACAGGAGGTTATCAAACCGGAACTGATGATCAAAACCCATTACGAAGGCCTGGATATAGCGCAAAGCAATACCATTCACTATATCTGCTTCCGCATCAATAAAGACCTTCCTGTAGAAAAAGATGAAGTATTAAAACAATTACTGAGTGAGCCAGACATTGACTGAAGGAATTGATTTTTACCACGATGAACACGGTTACGTGGTCTTTACCGAACACTACCATCTGAGCAAGGGCCATTGCTGCGGGCATGGTTGCCGTCATTGCCCTTACCAATACGATTCCGTACCTGAACCCCGCCGTTCGGAACTGCTGGAACAAAAGAATGCGGCCGCCGCCGCCGCCATTGTTGTGTCCCCACAACAATAACCACTAAAGCTCTTAAGCACCCTGAAAATGAGAAAGCTGATTTGTAGTTCAACCAACGCAGGAACTCTCTTAATTAGGTAAATTGCCATAACAAACCCCAACCCTTGGCAGCAAAAAAATCATCCGAAAAATTAAAATCCGTTTTACCCAGCGGTAAAAAAGACAGTTCCTTTTTTGAACAGGTATATGATGTAGCCCGCCAGATCCCCAAAGGCCGGGTCACTTCCTACGGTGCTATTGCCGCCTATCTCGGCACCAGAATGAGTGCCCGTATGGTAGGTTGGGCCATGAATGGTGCACACCTCATGAAAGATATCCCCGCCCACCGCGTAGTAAACCGCAAAGGCATGCTCTCCGGCAAAATGCATTTCTCAACACCCACAAGGATGGAAGAGCTGCTGAAGAAAGAAAAAATAAAAGTAGTAGACGATGTGATCGTAGACTTTGAGAAAAAGTTTTGGGATCCGGTAGTGGAGCTGGCCTTGTAGTAATCGGTTAAAATGGGTAGAATAGTTAAAGAGGTTAAAATAGTTAAATTAGTTTGCTTCCCATTTTAACTATTTTAACCTCTTTAACCATTTCACTAACTACCTATAATACGGGCTGATCAACAAATACACCACCGGCCCTGTAACCGCTACATAGAACCATAAGGGCCAGGTAATCTTGGCCAGTTTTCTGTGCAGGGGGAATTCGGCGGTGAGACCTCTGTATGCAGTGAATAAAATAAAAGGAAGAATGATCGCTGCGAGAAAAATATGGGTACCGAGAATAAAATAATAACCGTAACGCATCGCACCTGCCTGTTGTTTTTCTTCTTCTGATAAAATACCATCCAGGTTACTATCGCCAAATCTTGCTTCACCGGCAAATAAGCGGTGGGCGATATAGGAAACAAGGAAGATAACCGACAGGATCAGTGCCGTCATCATCAATTGCTTATGCAATTTGTATTTCCCGTTCTTTACCACCAGTAAGGCAGCAACCAGCAATACGGCAACGATAGAATTGATCACGGCATTGATGGTGGCAAATATGTGCACATTAAACCCGAGGTCCACATTCAGTTTGAACCGCCCGAGCAATACCACTACACTGAATACCACCACTGAAAAAATCCCTATCAGCCAGGCGGCTTTTTTATCATTCTTTGAAATCGATGCCTCTAACATGGTGAGTTGATTGGTTGATTGGTTTACTCGTTTATTGGTTTATTGGTTTTCATGGCTTACCAGTAAACGGGTAAACCAATAAACTAATAAACAAAAGACTATCCGTTTAGTTTTCTCCGGCCGCGCATATACACCACAAAAAAGATCACGGCGCAAACAATGATCAGCCATAGCCAGCTCAGGTTAAGGATCTCGGCGAATACTTCACTCTTTTGTGTTTTGTCCTTTTCCAGCATCAGTACGCCGATATCACGTGCGAGTTTGGAAATAGAAGAAGAATCCAACCCGTTATAATATCCACGTACGCGGTAGGCTTTATCGATCAATACAAAACGGCTGGTATGCACAAAATCAGGACTGATGGGCTCATCGCTGTACTTGTCTACTTTCATTTCTTCGAAAGCAAACTTGTAAATCGAGTCTTTGCTGCCGGTAAGCATCCACCAGTTGTCGTGGTTTACATGATAGCGGTCGGCATAGTTTTTCAAAACAGCAACACTATCCCTCTCCGGGTCTATGGAGAAAGAAATGAACTGTACGATCGATGTATCGATCTTATTCCTGGTATCACCGCCGCGGATAAAAGATTGCTGCAGTTTAGCCATATTGGTGGTTAACCTCGGACAGATACTGCCGCATCTTGTAAAAAAGAAATCAGCCACAATGATCTTTCCGGGTTTATCATACAGGCTTACGGTATCACCCAGTTGGTTCTGTAAATGGATATTCGCTGTTTGATGCCAGATGGTATCAGAGATCATCTTGCCTTTATCAACACGGCTTACCACCGTGTCGTAAAAGTATTTCCGCGGCATATCTACTGCCCTTTCACTGGCATATTTCAATACCAGGTAACAGAACACGGGCAGCAATACGGCTACCGACAGGCCCATCAACGCTTTCTTATTCATATTGGATATCTATAAAAAAACCATCGCCATAAAAGCGATGGTTTAATAATTATTTGAAAAGATGCCAAACGATTCTTATTCCACCACTTTTTTCTCTTCCTCTGCAGGTTTCGCTTCTTCTTTCTTCTCTTCGTGTTTGCTTTCTTCTTTCTTCTCCACTTTAATGGTGCTTTGTTCCTTAAAGTGTGGATCGTAGGTGTTCCTCAGGTGACGGAATGAATTTCCATCATACAGGAATGCAATAATGAACCATACAAACAATGCCAGGGGAACCACAATCGTCATGATCAGGTTCTTGATCTCATGTTTCAGGTGCATAAAATAACCTACAATGTAAAAGGCTTTGGCCAGCATCAGGATAATGATGGTTCCTTTTACAGCCAGGCGTAAACCACTTTCCAGCGGCATGCCCATCATCCAGAAACCTAATGCCAGTTCAATGATGGTTAAGACAGAAAGGATAACCGTTACTTTAACGATCTCTTTTACTCCGCCGCCGCTATGTTCTTCGTGTGCTGCTGTATGTTCCATAATATCTTTTTATAAAATTATCATTTAAAAAATCCGTCCATAGACCATGGACCATGGTCTTGATCTTAGATCAGGTAGAAACAGGTAAATACAAATACCCATACCAGGTCTACAAAGTGCCAGTACAAACCGGCTTTTTCGATCATCAGGTAATGGCCGCGTTTTTCAAACTTGTCCATTAAGGTCATGATGAGCATAATGATATTAATGATCACACCAGAGAACACGTGGAATCCGTGGAACCCGGTGATGGTAAAGAAGTAATTGGTAAAATTGGTTGATGAAGCCGTTCCGTCATGGTTCAGGAAAGGATTGCTTCCCCACCAGGCTCCTTCTGCATGCAGGTGGTTCCACTCCCATGCCTGGCAGCTTAAGAACGCAACCCCGCCTATAATGGTCCAGATCAGGTTTTTCACCACGCCTTTCTTATCCATATTATGACCGGCATGTACCGCCAATACCATGGTTACTGAACTGATGATCAGGATAAAGGTCATGATACTCACAAACACGAGGGGTGCATGTACCCCTTCCGGTGCAAATGGGAAGCTTTTAAACACTTCATTCGGGTCAGGCCAGCCATTGGTTGAAAAACGAATGGTACCATAAGAGATCAGGAATGCGCCAAATGTGAAAGCATCACTCATCAGGAAGTACCACATCATCAATTTGCCGTATTCTACGTTGAAAGGGCTTTTTCCGCCGCTCCACAGTTTGGTTGGTGTAACCGTAGTTGATGTTGACATGTTCTAAGTCTAAAGTTTCGTTACAAAAATATTGGCTACCGTTCAAAAAAGGTGAATAAACCTCAACTTTTTCTTCAACTAACCTATCCAGTTATAAAAGATGAATAAATAGATCCAGATCGCATCTACAAAATGCCAATATGTTCCCGCCAGTTCAATTGGCAAAGCGCTGTAGTTCTTCACTTTTTGCCTGTATGCCTTGAAGAAGATGACCAGCAAAGCGATCACGCCACCCAGTACATGCAACATGTGCAGACCGGTGATCACAAACAGGAAAGAAGCTGCCGAATTACTCTTGGCACCCGTTAAGGCTATATTCTTCAGTTCCAGGCTTTGAAAGCCCAGGCCCTGCATTACCAAAAACAGCACACCCAGTATGGCTGTGATCGTAACCAGGTTACGGTAACGGCTCATTTCCCTTGCTTTAAAAGCCTTGATGGCCAGTTGCATGGTTACACTGCTTGCCAGTATCACAAACGTAGAATACCAAAAGATCCTCGGTAATTCAAATTCCAGCCAGCTGCTCTGGTTCTTTTTTACAATATAGGCGCTCGTAAACGCCGCAAACATCATCACAATACTACCCATCCCCACCCACAGGGTAAACTTGTGCGGGTGAATCTTTTGGGGCTCTCTGGTCTGCACGGTTGTCATCATTATTTTTAATTAATAATTAGAAATTAGTAATTAGTAATTTTTGTGTTTAGAGGTTCTGCGCTTTCTTCCTCTTTATGCTAATGCCCACTGTAGCTCCTGTTTGATACTTATTAATAGATAATTACTAATTACTAACTATTAATTACTAATTATCTGATCTTATCAGCAAGCAAAGCCAGTAAAACGATCGGCAGATAAATATAGCTGCTGAACATTACCCTTCTTGCTGCTTTCACATCCATCTCATTGTATAAACGGATGCTCTGTACTACCATGAACAGGTTACACACCACCAGGATCCACATACTCACTTGTCCGGCCATTCCAAAATAGTAAGGCAGTATGCCAACCGGTATCATCAATACCGAGTACATGATGCCCTGGATTGCCGTGAACTTTGTGGGCCCTTTATCTGCCGGTAACAGTTTAAACCCTGCTTTACTGTAATCTCCGTGTGCCACCCAGGCTATTGCCCAGAAATGCGGGAACTGCCAGAGAAACTGTATCGCAAACAAGATCCAGCCGCCTGAGTTAGAGAACTCTTTTCCATCCACTACGATCGTTCCGATGGGATTGATCATATTCGTTGCTGCCACCCAGCCTATCAAACAGGGTAATGCACCCGGAAAAGCTCCGATCAGCACCGCTATCGAGTTGATCTTTTTTAAGGGCGTATAAATGAACGCGTATAAAAAAAGACTGAACGCCGATAGCAAGGCCGCATCCCAGTTAAAACTATTATCATCTGCTTTAAAGAACCATCCCATCATCCACACACCCAATAATCCACTGATGGCTGCAAAAGTGTAAGCTTCGCCTGCACTCATTCTTCCATCGGCTACGGGCCTGCCCTTGGTGCGTTTCATAACCGCATCCGTATCTTTTTCTACTGCCTGGTTGATCGCGTTGGCACTTCCTGTTACCAGCATACCGGCAATAAAAAGCAGTAAGATCATCAGCCAGTTGTACCCAACTACATTGGGTGCCAGCAAATAACAGATCACACAGGAAAACACAACGGTAAAGCTCAAAGTGAACTTGATCAATTGGAAATAGTCCTTCACTTTGGACGCTATGGTAAACGTGGTGGAACCTTGTGTGTTGTTCTCGCTTGTCATTTTCTTGTCCCGCTTAAAAAACACGGATACAATTTATCCGGTTTTCTTTCTTTTAATCTGCGATGTAAAAACAATGCTCCCGATGTATCGGGAGCATTGAATAATCTATTGATAACCGGGTAATATTTACTCGTTACCCGTAACTATTCTAGTGATGACTCTCGTCTGCTCCAACCGGTGTGGTTTGAGGAATGAATTCATGTCCATCCTTACCATAATCATATGCCCAACGGTGTACTTCAGGGATCTCACCAGGCCAGTTTCCGTGACCGGGACGGATCGGTGTGGTCCATTCCAAAGTATTCGCACCCCATGGGTTTAATGAAGTCAGTTTTCTTCCTTTGAAAATAGAATAGAAGAAGTTGAACAGGAATAACAACTGTACAGCAAACACGATCATAGCAACCGTGCTGATGAAACGGTTCAGCTCAACAAACTGTTTGAAGCTTTCCCAGATGCTGTAATCGTAGTAACGACGTGGCATACCGGCCAGACCTTCATAGTGCATTGGCCAGAAGATCATGTACGCACCGGCGATGGTTACCCAGAAGTGGATATAGCCTAAAGTGTTATTCAGATACTTGCCATACATTTTAGGGAACCAGTGGTAGATACCTGCGAACATACCGAACATAGATGCCACACCCATTACAATGTGGAAGTGGGCAATTACGAAATAGGTATCGTGCAGGTGAATATCCAATGCAGAGTTTCCTAACCAGATACCGGTTAATCCACCCGAGATAAATAAGCTTACAAAACCAATGGCGAACATCATACCCGGTGTGAAACGGATATTACCCCTCCATAAAGTGGTTAACCAGTTAAACACTTTAATAGCAGATGGAACGGCGATCAACAAAGTCAGCAATACGAAGATCGATCCAAGGAATGGATTCAATCCCGTTACAAACATGTGGTGCGCCCATACCAGGAAGGCGAGGATAGCGATCGCGAACAAAGAGCCGATCATGGCCATATAACCGAAGATCGGTTTGCGCGAATTCACAGATAAGATCTCTGATACCATACCCATGGCAGGTAAGAGAATGATATATACTTCCGGGTGACCTAAGAACCAGAATAAGTGTTGATAGAGAATAGCGCTACCACCTTCATTAGGCAATGCACCAACGCCGTTCACAAATATGTCTGATAAATAGAAACTGGTTCCGAAGTTTCTGTCGAAGATCAATAAGATAAAGCCTGAGAACAATACAGGGAAAGACAATACACCCAAAACAGCTGTAAAGAACAATGCCCAGATAGTTAACGGTAAACGTGTCATGCTCATACCCTTGGTACGCATGTTCAGGATAGTAGCGATATAGTTCAAACCACCTAACAGAGAAGACACAACGAATAAGGCCATGGAAACGATCCAGAGATCCATACCGGTTTTAGAACCCGGAGAAGCATCACCCAAAGCACTTAAAGGAGGATAAGCCGTCCAACCACCGCTGAATGGACCTGTTTCCACAAACATAGAAGATAACATAACCACACCGGCTGCAAAGAAGAACCAGTAGCTAAGCATATTCAGGAAAGGAGACGCCATATCGCGTGCACCGATCTGCAATGGAATCAGGAAGTTGGCGAAAGTACCGCTGAGGCCCGCTGTTAATACAAAGAATACCAGTACGGTTCCGTGTGTGGTTACCAGCGCATAATACGCTTCGGGGGTAATATGGCCACCTTTGGCCCATTTACCCAACAGGCTTTCCAGCCATGGGAAAGTGGAATCGGGATACCCCAACTGTAAACGGAAAAACACGCTCATCAAGCCACCCAATACGGCCCAGAACATACCTGTGATCAGGAACTGTTTAGCGATCATTTTATGATCCTGGCTAAACACGTATTTGGTGATGAATGTTTCATGATGGTGGTGTTCATGATGATCACCGTGTCCTTCATGCGTTGCCGCTCCTGAGTGTGCGTGCAAAACAGCTTCGTTACTCATACTCTGTTTCTTTAATTAGTTCTTTTCAACGTATCATCTTCCGAAATAGCCGGAAGAAAATTATTTACAATTTTGCTACTGTTTTTGTTGCTGCGGCATCTATCACTTTTGCTGCTGCTTTGGTGGTGTCTGCTGCTTTTGCATTGGAAGGATCCTTATCAGGGAAAGCTACCAGGTACTGTGGTTTCTGTTTCGCCATCCACATATCGTATTCTTCCTGTTCTACCACTTCAATAATTCCTTTCATAGAATAGTGACCGTTACCACACATCTGGTCGCAACTGATCTCGTACACGAAATTCGGGTTATTGGTCATTTCCTTCATTTCTTTGGTAGTGTACTTAGGTGTAAACCAAAGAGTAGTTGGAATACCCGGAACGGCATCCATCTTTAAACGGAAATGAGAAAGGCCCACATCATGTATCACATCCCTTGAACCGATGATCAGTTTTACCGGCTTGCCTTTTACGAGGTAAACGGTTTGTTCGGTAACCACATCATCATGTCCTAACTGATCGTCCCATAACATACCCAGTGTATTGGATGCAGGGTCAATATTCTTGTAATATTTTTTACCGAAAGCGCCGTCTTTACCGGGGTAACGGAAAATCCAGCCAAATTGTTTTCCGGTTACTTCCACTACCATGGCATCTTTGGGAGGCTCACCTGTAAACAGGAACCAGTTACGCAGACCCACAATTACCAGCACGGTTAACACGATAGCCGGAACGATGGTCCATAAGGCTTCCAGTTTATTGCTGTGTGCGAAATAGAAAACTTTACGGTTTTCTTTCTCCTGGTATTTATAAGCAAACCAGAACAGGATGGCCTGTGTAGCTAAAAACACAGATCCGGTTACAGCAATTGTGATCCATAACATAGAATCTACACGCGCCCCTTCTACACTTGCAGCATCAACCGCCAGCAGTGTTTTAGGAAAGTAGAGTTTGTTACAATACCAAACACCGATCATTCCGAGTACCAGGAAGGCAACCATCAGAAAACCGTTCACTTTGTTATTCTGTCTGCGGCTTACATCTTCTCCTTTGAGAACGGATACATATTCACTGGCTTTAGCGATCTGGAAGATCACCAAGAAGATCAGCACAACTACGGCTATGGTTAAAAACATTGTCATAACGCTATCAATATTATCTTTTTTTAAACGCTGAACGCTAAAGGCCGAACGCGGAACGCTAAAATCAGCGTTATACGTTTTGCATCAAGCATCTTGCTTATTCTATACCTGGTGTATGATACTTTCTTTCAGGAACGGATGATGCTTAACGATCAGTGGTTTGCTTGCCAGTGAACGTCCTACGAACAGGATCATCAGTCCCACAAACAGGCTGAGGATACCGAAATCAAGCCAGCCAAGGGTTACATGGTCTTTTGACAAACTTCCCATTACCATCTGGTAGAAATCGATCCAGTGTCCGAAAAGGATCAGTACCGCCATGAAAGTAACCATTGTATAATTCCTCTTTGTTGAACGCTTCATCAGGATCAATAAAGGACAAACAAAGTTGATGATCAGGTTCAGGAAGAAAATGCCTTTGTAAGGCCCCTGCACCCTGTGTTTGAAATAAACGGTTTCTTCCGGAATGTTGGCATACCAGATCAACATGAACTGGGAGAACCATAAATAGGTCCAGAAGATAGAGAAGGCAAACATGAATTTACCGATATCCTGTAAGTGTTCCTGGTTGGTATATTCCAGGTAGCCTTTGTTCTTGAGGTAGATCACCCATAAAGCGATCAATGACATACCTGATACAAATGAGCTTGCAAATGTGTACCAGCTGTACATGGTAGAATACCAGTGTGCATCAATACTCATCATCCATAACCATGGGATAGTAGAACCTACGGTTAAACCAAACCATACAGTGAATAAAGCCGCACGTACGGTATTACGCAAGATAAATCTTGCGCCTGTTTCATGATCCATTGCTTCTTCATCTGCTTCCTTGCTGATCTGGCGCATTCTCCAGCCCAAGAGGCTCCAGAGGCCGATAGCCAGGGTTGTCCAGATGATAAAGAATTTTGCATTTAAGAATCCTGATTTACCGGAAAGGATCGGGTCTTTTGCCACAGCTTCTGTATCCAGCCAATGGTAGATAAAATGTTTATCGCTAACCACTACATAGATCAATACAACGAAAGTGATAGCACCAAAAATAGGCACCATCGCAGAAATGGCTTCCGGGATACGGCGGAACGACTGCTGCCATCCACCCATGGCCAATGTAGTAACACAGATAAAGAACATACTGGCATTACAGATCAATGTCCAGAAGATCGTATTGTACATGAGTGTTCCCCAAAAATGTGCCTGTTCGTGCTCATCGGAACTGAAACCTTTGGTAAAAAGGCCAATTGCAAATGCGGCCAAACCCACGCCGATCAAGGCCAGTGACCAGGTCTTCATCTTTCCGGGAATCTCAAATTGCTCTCTGATAGATGCCATTGTTAATCTCTTTTATATCAGTTATTACTATCTCCCTCTCTGCCAGCCGGCAGAGAAAAATTAAATTATTTTATTTAGCTGCAGGCGCTGCCGTAGCAGGTGCTGCAGATGCTTTTGCTTTTTGTTGCTGGTTCTTGATGTAACGGATCACCATCCAGCGCTGTTTACGGCTCAGTTGTGATGCATAAGAACCCATCAGGTTCTTACCATAAGCTACTGAGTAGAACATTTGTCCTTCTGGCATAACAGACACCAACGGATCAGCTATCAGGTTCTTAGGTGCAACAGGGTAAGGACCGGTTCCGTCTTTGTAAAGAGGACCATTACCATTCAGTTTAGCACCATGACAGATACCGCAATTGATCAGGTATAAACGCTCGGCTTCTGCTTCATCTTTGGTTGATAAAGAATCGATCGGGCTTTTCACCTGCCTGGAAGCAAAATAATTCGTGGTATCACCGGCTTTGTCTTTCTCCAGCGGAAAAGGCATTTCCTCTTCGCGTGAAATAGTGCCGGCAACAGGCATATTGGTATAATTGATGCCTGCTTCTTTCAGGTTGCTGTGGTCGGCATATGTTTCGTAAGCGCGGCTGTAAGCCATATCCGGCATGTAAATACTACCCGGCTTGCGTTTTACATCGCTGCAGCTAACGATCACTGCTGCGGCAGACAAAACAGTTATGATTGCTAATTTATTCATCATGAGTCTATTCTAATAATAATTAAGCAGCTACAGTTTGCTTGTTTTCAAAAGGTAATTCATCCTGGTCGTAACGTCCTAACCACCAGCCTTCTTCTGCTACCTGTATATCGGTTTCAACAGCACCATTGCTTGCCAGGAATGCTTTCAGATCTTCTGCATTGGTCTTTTCAGTACACTCGATCACCATTACAAACAGATCATCGGTTGCACGTGCATGGAAATGATGCTTCTTTACAAATGGTGCCATCTGACAGAGATAACAAAAGGTCAATACCATACCTACCGCAGCAAACAATACCGTTAACTCGAAAGTGATGGGTATCCAGGCCGGTAAGGCAAAGTGTGGTTTACCACCAAAGTTCAACGGCCAGTCTTTTGCCAATATCCAGCTGATACAGCCCAATGCTGTAGAGGTTCCGGTAATACCGTAAATAAAGCCGGCAGTATGCAGACTGGTTTCTCTGAGGCCCAGTGCATGGTCCAGTCCGTGTACCGCAAACGGCGTATACACATCATGGATCTTGTAACCTGCTTTGCGCACTTTTGACACTGCAGGAAACAACACTTCCTCATCATCAAAACAGCCAACTACGAATTTCTTTTTTGCCATACAAAACTTCCCTTTCAGGAATTTATTGTTAAAAAATGATCTTCCTTTTATTAATGTGATGCGGCATCGTTCTGTACGGTAGTGTGTCCATGACCACTATGTGCAAATACTTCCGGTGCTGCATGCTCCAGATGCCCCATCTTGTCTTTATAACTTTCACCTGTTGTTTTCAATACATATTTGATCTCTGCAATAGCGATCACAGGGAAGTATTTAGCAAACAGGAAGAAGCAGGTAAAGAACAATCCGAAGGTACCGGCGTAGAAACCGATCTCCCAGATGGTTGGGCTGTAGTAAACAGACCAGCTTGATGGCAGGTAATCGCGGTACAGTGAAGTAACGATGATCACAAAACGCTCGAACCACATACCAATGTTCACGATGATACTCATGAAGAAGGTCACAAATAAGTTCCTTCTCATCTTACGGAACCAGAAGATCTGCGGGCTTAATACGTTACAGGCCATCATACCCCAGTAGCTCCATCCATAAGGACTGAACAGGTAAGCACGGCTGTACCAGAATGTGTACCCTTCAAATTTGTTCTGGCTATACCAACCCATGAACAGCTCTGTTAAGTAGGCGATACCTACGATAGAACCGGTCAATACAATTACTTTATTCATCGCCTCAATGTGGCCGAGGGTGATATAATCTTCCATTTCAAATACTTTGCGGATGATCACCATCAGGGTCTGCACCATGGCAAAACCAGAGAAGATCGCACCGGCAACGAAGTAGGGAGGGAAGATGGTTGTATGCCAACCCGGAATAACGGATGTGGCGAAGTCAAAGGATACGATCGTGTGTACAGACAATACCAGTGGTGTACTCAAACCGGCCAGAACCAGTGAAAGGCTCTCGTGACGCTGCCAGTGTTTGGTAGAACCGTTCCATCCGAAAGAAGCTACACCATATAAACGCTTACGCAGTTTGGTGAAAGCCCGGTCACGAACGGTAGCCAAGTCAGGTAACAGACCGCTATACCAGAATAAAAGAGATACAGTGAAATAAGTAGAGATCGCAAATACGTCCCATAACAATGGTGAGTTAAAGTTCACCCATAACGGACCACGTGTATTGGGATAAGGTAATACAAAGAATGCCATCCACACACGACCCATGTGCCAGATCGGGAACTGGCCCGCACACATTACCGCAAAGATCGTCATCGCTTCAGCCGCACGGTTCACACCTGTTCTCCATCCCTGGCGGAACAGTAACAGGATCGCAGAGATCAGGGTACCTGCGTGACCGATACCTACCCACCACACGAAGTTGGTGATATCCCAACCCCAACCAACGGTCTTATTCAGGTTCCACTGGCCGATACCATAGGTAACATCCCTGTAAATAGAGTACACTCCAAATAACAATAACGCCACCGCGATGTAAAACCCTACATACCATAAACGGCTGGGTTTTGCTTCAATCGGGCGAACGATATCTTCTGTTACCTGGTGATAGGTTTTGTTACCATTCACCAATGGTTCCCTAAGCTGTGATTCGTACTTTAAATGCATCTGGTCTTGTTTATAGTCCATGGTCCATAGTCTATGGTTCATGGAATTTTTATTGAATCAACTTTTGTTCTTTGTTCGGCTACGTCATTGCGAGGAGGAACGACGA